>NZ_JBGMOE010000082.1:0-1647 GCF_041424195.1 Tardiphaga sp.
CCTCTCTTATTCATGACGGTGCGGATCCTGAGGCCAACAGATTGGCGGTAGTTCCATGCGCGTCAACGGACCGAACGCCATCATTGCGCCTTTTTCATCGCAGAGTTCTATGGGTTTGCGGGGTTGAAGGGGTGGGTTTGGGCTCTCGGCGGCACGGCCGCGTTGACTATGCAGGCGCGGGCTTGAGCGCGGTTGCGATCGACCGGAACAGGTGAGCGTCGGGACAGGCGGAAGCGAAGGCAACCCGGATGCGGGTGGCGGTTTCGATGACGCGGGCGGCGATTTTGAGGAGACGCCCGCGCATTGTGGCGAACTCGGCGGTGGCGAGCGCGGCGCCCTTCGGGATGGCCTGCTGGACGCGCCACATAAGCCAGTACGCGGCAGTGTGCAGGATCAGGCGCATCTGGTTTGCGTTGGCCGACCGGCATGATGTGCGGTCGCTGGAAAGCTGGCTCTTGTGCAACTTGATCAGGTTCTCGGCATTGCCCCGCGCGCAATAGTGGACCTCATATGTGTCCTCGGGGCCGGGTGCGGTCAGCGAGGTGACGACAGTGCGGATATCCATGCCCATGGTGCTCGCCTCGATCCTGGCGACGACGCGACGCTGATGTTTCCAGCTTTTCGCTGCGTAGCGGGTCTCGGCAAAGAGGCGCAGGACCGGGCGATCCTCTTCGGCCCGCTGTGTCGCGCAGGCATCGGCCGCAGTCACGATCGTGGGATCGACCCGCAGCACCGCGTTGGTCGGCAGGCCAAGGACATAGTCGATCCCGTTCGCTTCGCAAAAGTCCATCACTTCGGGTCGGCCATAGTGCCCGTCACCCCGGATTGTGATGTGGGTGGTGGGCCAATGCTTGCGGATATGGCGGAACAGCCGTCGTATGTGCCCTGCGGCCTCTTTGCCTGATGGCGTCTTGCCGGTGCGCAGCAGCATCGCCACCGGGCGTCCCGTCGCCGTGTCGTAGACATGGATCGGCAAAAAACAGCGCTCGCCGTGATGACCGTTCCAGAACGATAGCTGCTGATAGCCATGAACCACATCACACGTGTCGTCGATATCCAGCGTCACCGCCGCAGGTTCGTCCGGATAGCTGGAGCAGTAGATGCCGATCATCGCCGCCATCATGCGCACCAATTCGCGGGTCGTCGGGGCGTTTTCCCAGCGGCTCATGGTCGGTTGGCTGACCAGACCCGCGCCTGCCCCCGGCAACTTGCCAAGCGCCAGGCGAAAGCCGGGATCGTCGCGCAGCGTGTCGAGATCGTCGGCGTCTTCATAACCGCAGCAGATCGCAAAAATACGCGCCCGCAGAATATCGGGCAACGTGTGGATCACCCGCGTAGGATCGCGCCGGTCGGCAATGCAACCACCAAGCTGATCGCAAATGCCCATGCTACGCTCGGCCTGGGCCAGCAACAGCACGCCACCGTCCGAGGTCAACCGGCCACCGTCAAAGGCCGCCGTGATCTTCTTGCGATGTGCCGCTGGAAACGAAAATCGGGTCGCGCTATCGTCGCTCCCGGTGGGGGTGGCTTGTGGCATTTTGTGCCTCGTTGCAGGACTGGTTTGGACGCCAATTTCCTACAATAAGCCAATGCTTTATGCCACTCCCGCCAACCAGTCAGGTGCCCCTCGGTGAATAAGACGGGCTA
>NZ_JBGMOE010000083.1:0-10469 GCF_041424195.1 Tardiphaga sp.
CCGGGTCACTTCTCAATGAAAATCCCGGGTCACTTCTCAGTGCAACTCAACACCTATGACACTTTTTGCGATCCCATCCCGGCGGGAACGCAAATTCCCGGCAACACCTACTATAACGGCTCCATCTTCAAGGGTGGCCGCTGCTTCCCCCGAACCTCTCTCATCCGCAACCGCGGCGTGCAGGGCAAGCTGGTCGTCGGCCTCACCGACAAGATCGATTTCACCGCGATCGCCGGCTATCGCGCGCTCGATATGAACTTCTCCGGCTCCTACGACGGCACGCCGCTGTCCGAAGCCTACACCCGCCATGAGATTTATGAGCATCACGTGACCGGAGAGTTGCGCCTCACCGGACGGTTCAAGTTCGCTGACCTTGTCGGCGGCCTGTTCTACTATGACGGCACCGCCGAGCACCTCAACCAGCCGCAGAACGTCTCGTCCGGTGCGCAGGGCTTCGGCGTCAGCACCTATAAGCCCAGGTCCTGGGCCGGTTATGCGAATGGCGTGTTCCACGTCACCGATCGCTTCAACGTGACCGGTGGCCTCCGCTATTCACACGACCAGAAGGGAGTGGACTTCGTCTCGCAGAACGATGCGACACCGCCGGGTCAGACGACGTTTGTCCCGGCCGCAGGCGGCACGATCTTCGCGGTGACGATCGAGGACAAGCGCTGGGACTGGAAGGCTGGTGCCGACTATTTCCTCACCGACGACATCATGGTCTATGCTTCGGCCGGATCGGGTTATCGCCTTTCGGGCTTCGTCGTACGCCCCTGGCAGGCTGGGCAGGCTGGGCCGATCCCTGGCGACGCGCTCATCAGCTACGAGATCGGCGCAAAAGCCGAATTCTTCGACCGGCGCCTCAAGCTTAATGTCGCAGCATTCCAGATGGATTTCACATCGCGTTCAGCCGGATATAGCGGTCAGGAAGGGCAGCTGAACGGAACTCTGACCGGCCTCGTTTCGGGTAACATGACCGTGGTTGCTGCCGGCCCGCTGAACACACCCTATGCAACAGCGTTCACGACGTGCCGTCCCTATAATGCTGCGACCGACGGGCCGCAAAACCTCAACACGACACCCGACAAGGGCGTCGGCGTCACCTGTCTGCCCCGTGCGTATAACTATCAGGTTGCGGGCCAGATCCGCGGCGGCGAGGCTGAAGTCGAGATTGAGCCGGTCGACGATCTGCTCATTACCGGTTCCGTCGGTTATACCAAGTGGACATCCGAAGGGACCTCGCGTCAGACCACGATCCCGAACTGGACTGCCAGCGGCGGCATTCAGTACAAGATCGACGCGAAACCGCTCGGCGGAACCATCACACCGCGCCTCGACTGGTTCTTCAACAGCACCATTTACTATGCGGCGGATTTCCCGGACTATCGTCAAGACCCGCGATCGAGCTTCAATGGCCGCATCAGCTATCGCAATGTCGAGCATGACTTCGATGTGGCGATCGGCGCGACGAACCTTTTCAACAAGTTCTATTGGGTAAATCAGTTTCCTCGCGCTACGTTCGGCGGCACTGTCAATGCGGGCCAGCCAGCAGCACCGCGCGAATGGTATCTCACGCTGAAGAAGAGGTTCTGACTTTCGGTGACGGCCTCTCGAACGATGTGGATCGGCCGACCGCAAGGATTGCACCCATCAGGAGATGACGGGCCCGAATGACCGTCAATTACGCTCGATATCGGCACTTCGGCCAACATTCGTTGTTTGGCTGAAGTGCCGGCAGTACCACACCATTGGCGGAACTCGCACCTATCGTTGAATGCGGCCTCCCGTTGTGCCACTTCGATTGACCGGTTTTGGGGCGTCCTATGGTTGGACGGAATGACCGACATCAGGGCGATCCTTGTCTGTTCACTGTCCCTGTTCCCATATGCCCTTTCTTCCCGATGCGTCTGCGGAACGGAAGCCAGCCAGGGCAGCTGACGTTGAATTCAAAAGTATCCAAAGTAGGATTCTTCCAGGCTATCGCGCGCGCCAGGCTGCCCAATCGACCGGGTCCGAGGACCGGCATCGAAGCGAGGCCGATGCAGCACGATCGAGAAAGATGACAAGGTTGTGGGAAGCGTGCCGGGCGCTCGGAACCAGCAGACCATCAAATTCAAGGAAATGGGCCGCTGCCGCCAAAGCCTGGCACGCTTTATAATCGAAGGAGCGATAGCGATCCACGTCCACACCGAAAGGCGCCAACGCCGTCGTGTCTGCAAAACGCAACGTGTTGGTCGTTTGCAGAGCGATTTCGTGGATCTCATGAGCGAGACGGCTTGGCCACACGGGTTCCAAGGATAGCCTGAACCCGATCTCGGCGAGCGCCCCATCCCGTTCGAGACTGGTGTAAAGAACCTCGATGTTAGAGCCGGGACTCCAACGGCCATCCACAGCAGACCCTTTGAGCGGATCGCGCTCCTGCCGGGTTATTCGCCAGGCATTGATGTCTAAGGATACGGCTTCGGCGTCTTCAAGCGCGTCCAGGACGGCCCGATCGTGCACGCGTCCAGGGTCCGGCATAAGTTAACTATACGCCCCCTCTGCAAGACTCTCGATGATCGTCAGCACTTCGTCAGCCCGGCCATCATGCATGAGATCAATGGGTCTAGCCCCCTCCAGCAACCTATGCTTCGAGTAGAGCCATATCCTTGTTTCTTCGGGCGTATAAAGTTCTGCAAGCCGATCGACCACATATCGCAGGTCAGAAATCAGCAGCTGCATCTTTGGATGCGGTGATGAACTGCCTGTCGTCCAGCGCGATACCGTAGCCGGAGATACGGAGGCAATGTTTGCGACGTCCGTACCTTTCAAGCCTCCGCGGACTTTCAGGTCATCAAGGATTGTTACTACTGCACTAGCCATGTCTATTGCCTCAAAACTGCGCCAACTTTTCCGTTGCCGCCTCTAAAACGCGGTGCACGAGAATGGGTCGTCAGGGGTGCTTCCACGAGCTGATGCGCGATTGCATCACGCAACCGCACAAGCCGCCCTTTCGCCTTCAAAATCGCCTCACCCAATTTCGGATCAGACTTTTCGAGCCGATCGAGCAAGCGTGCAGTTTGCACCGCCGGCTCAACAAGCTGACTGAGGAAATGATCGCCGCGGCGACTATCGGGAACGGCCGATAGATCAGCGATCTGCTGATGACGCCGCATGAGAAAATGCGCATCGTGATTCTCGATCATGTCGTCAGGGCCCTGCGGGCAACAGGTCCGGTCAACGCAACACAAGCGCGACTTACCGCCCCGAAGCGAAAAGACCTCTCGCAGTTGCTTTTCGGTAAAATAGCGATCGAGTTCAGCAACATAAATGCGCGTAGTCACGGGGCCTGACGCCTTGCGTGCGCTTTTCCAGCTCGAGAGATTGAAATTCTCGCGCATGCCAATCCCGTGACTTATGGCGGCGCTGGCGCCCAACGCCAACGTGGCCAGCCCGGCGAGGCCACCCGTCATATCAGAGACGATCGGCTTGCCCGTTTCATGCAGCGCCCCAACCGAGCGCACATAGCTTCGAGTAGCTGCGCCCGTAGCGCTGGCGCCGAAGCCAGCCGCCCTCACCCATAGATTTTCGACAGGCAGACTGACCAGATCAACGGCGAGTTGCTTTCGGGCCGCCGCATCCTTGAGACCGTTTGCGGTCGTGATCCACTGAAAGTCCACTGCGATATCGGCACCGCCCGCCCGATCCAGCTCGTGACGCAAAGCCTCGCACAGCCGAAGATCGATTGAGCGCCATGAGCTATCTTCCGGCTCCCAAAGATGAGTTGGCGCAAGGACTGCCGAGACGTCGGCTGCCACGGCAAATTCCGCAATCGCCTTGGTGACGTCAAAATTGGTCGGGCGCGCAAATTCGTCAACAGTCCAAGGCCGTCCTGGCAGCGCCCACGGCAGCTTCTGTAAGGACGAAGCATTATGCCGTCCCGGCGTCGCAAGCTCGGCAAAATTGGGATCGAGCACGATCTCGCATCCATCAATCTGGAGATCACGGATGAAATCCAATTGCTCCACGAAATAGGCGGCATCGACAACGAGCCGGCGAAACGGAAGTCGTCCCCCGGCATGGAGGTCGGCAAGCCTGCGAAATCCCGTGCGCCCTAAGCGAAGAAACCCCGCGAGTTCGGTGGGTGGGCGTAGGGAAAAGACATTCTCATTTGTCATTCAAGCACCTCACGGGCGCCACTTAACATTTTTGTTTCACAAATCAATATGTGAAATTTCCATCTCGAAATGGGATGGCCGGGCTGTCAAACACCAGCATGCTCCATCAAGTGCTGCTTCCTTGATGCGGTTAGCTCTGGATCATCTTCTTCCCCTTGCGCTGGCCGCCGTTTTCGCCCGCGAGGTCACAGATCATGGCCTTGGTCTCGAAGGTGTTCAGCGGCCGGGGAACGCGGCCCACCTCCTCAAAGACGTACTTCCTAGATCATGTGAACGAAGGTGAACAAAGGGCCGCTTTTGGGAAGCGGAAACCCGGTTCCGAATGCCCGAAAATAAGGCGGAAGCTCCCGGATATCCGATTGCTAATCCAGTCATTTCGGAATCTCCTCTCTTTTGCAGGGGGATAGGAGAAGTGTCATGGGACTATCCGAATATGATCCTGCTTTCAAAGAACGCCCCCCTTGGAACGCAGGCGTCGTCGTTGGACCAAAGCGGCCGTTAAAAGCGCGCGATATCTGGGCGATCCGTTTCTTTCTCGATGAGCACAGGCGACTGAGGGATCGCGCCCTGTTCGACTTCGCAATCGACAGCAAACTGCGCGGCTGCGACATCGTGAAGATCAAGATCGGTGATCTCGTCAGCGGTGCAATTATCCGAAATCGCGCGACCGTCATCCAACAAAAGACTGGCCGTCCAGTTCAATTCGAAATGATGACCGACTGCCGTACCAGCCTGATGAAATGGCTCGAGCGACGCGGCGGAAGCATCAACGATCACGTCTTTCCAAGCCGCGTGGATTATCTTGGGCACCTCAGCACCCGACAATATGCGCGCCTAGTCGACGAATGGGTGACCGCCATCGGCCTGGACAGCCGAGAGTACGGAACGCACTCGCTCCGTCGAACCAAAGCATCCATGATCTACAAGGCCACGGGCAATCTGCGCGCGGTCCAGATCCTGCTGGGACATAGCAAGATCGAGAATACGGTCCGGTACCTTGGCATCGACATCGATGATGCTCTGGTTCTAGCCGAGAGAATCGAGATTTAAGGCGTATTGGCAGCTCCCCGCCCTTTGCGGGGAGCTGCTGAACTGACGACAGCTATGGAGGCGGAATGAGCAATTGTAGACTGCCGCGGCTACCACAGTCGGCGAGATGCCATCTCAGCACCTTGAGCAAGAGCCTCCAGCTTCCGCCACGCGATGTCGGGATCAATCGTGTGGACGGTGGCAAACGTCGCGAATCCGCAGTCGGTACCAGCGATGACCTTCTCCCGGCCCACAACGCCAGCATATTGCTCGATCCGCTGAGCGACGAGCTCGGGATGCTCGATGTAGTTTGTGCAGGTGTCGATCACACCTGGAATCAGGATCTTGTCGTCGGGGAGCGGCATCTCCTTGAACAGTGCCCAATCATGGGCGTGCCGGGGATTGGCGGCTTCCATCAGAAGGGCTGACGGCTTTGCTTTGTAGATCAGATCGAGGATCCCGCGCAGTTCGATATCGTGATGATGGGGTCCCTCGTAATTTCCCCAGCACAGGTGCATGCGCACGCGATCGGCGGGGACATCCCGAAGGGCGTGGTTCAACACCTCGATTAGCAGCGCGACCTCCGCGCGGAACGCCGATGCCTCCATCGGCGGCAGGTTCATATGGCGACCGGCAGCAAGGTCCGGGCAGTCGATCTGGAGGATCAGGCCGGCGCCGACGATCGCATCATATTCCGTCTTGATCGCTTCGGCGAGGGCATAGAGATACGCCTCCCGCGTGTCGTAATACTGGTTCGGCATGTAGGCTGCCATGATGCCCGGTGATGGCGCGTTCATGAAGCCTTCTTCGGCACCCGAACCCGCGAGCGCCGCCTGAAGATTGGCGATGTCGGCCCGCAGCGCATCCGTCTCGAGATAGGATACCGGACCGACACAGGCCGGCGTCTTAATCTCGAGCTTCATCCGCTTCGCGAATTCGGGGAAGTCCATGATGTCCGAGATGGCGAGCATCTGGTCGCTGCCGGTAAGACCGGTCATGCGCTGACGGGCGTAAGTCGAATAGGCATATTTGCTCATTTCGCCGTCATCGATCACGGTGATGCCCATGTCGCGCTGACGCTGGACGGCCCATTTGACCGCGTCGGAGACCTCCGCCGGCATCGTGGCGGCCTCCTCCTCGCTGAGGACGCCCATCTCCTGCTTGAGCAGCTTCTCCTCCAGAGCTTTCGGACGAGGGAGACTGCCGACATGGGTGGTCAGGATGAAATCGGTGCTGGTCTTCATGATGATCTCCGAACTGCTGAACTGGGCTGAGGTCAGAAGTGGCGCGTGAGGCTGACGCCAAAGCGCCGCGGCTCACCGATGCTAAGGCTGCCATAAGTGACGTCGCGCTCGACCAGCGGGTTGTTCTGGGTGACGTAGAATTTGTCGGTCAGGTTGCGCAGATAGGCTGCCACCCGCCAGTTACCGTCCGAAGACTCCAGGCTCGCCATGAGGTTGACGAGACCATAGGTCGGCTGCGCGACCGTCTCCTTGTTGGTGAAATCGAAATAGACCTTGGTCTGCCAGGAATAGGACGCTGACAGCGTTGCATTCCAGTCGCTGCCGATGGCGGTGCTATAATCCGCGCCGGCGCTGAACTGCCAGTCCGGCGCACGAACCAGGCGGTTACCGGAATAGTCCTGCACGCCGCGCTCGGGATAAACGGGATCGGCGCTGAGCAGACGCCCGTAGCGGCCGTGGAGCCAGTTCCCCGAGAAGCTGAGCCGCAGTGTGTTGGTGACCCGTGCGTCCAGCTCCAGCTCGGCGCCCTTGACGGCCGCGGTGTCCGCATTGACGACCCGCCCGATGATATCGCCGCTCGAGACCGAGGCCTGGGACTGCTGCAGCCCCTTGTAGCGCATGTAGAAGCCAGTCAGCGCCCCGGTCAGTCGACCGTCGAACAGGCTGCCCTTGATGCCGGCTTCGTAGTTCCAGGCCGTTTCCGGATCGAACTGGTTGATCGGCGCCGAATAGGTGACATAGCCGCCCGATTTGAAGCCCTTCGAGACCGTCGCGTAGACCGTGAGGTCTTTCGATAGCGTGAAATCGATCGTGAAGCGCGGCGTGACGTCATCCCAGGTCGTGTTGGCCTGATTCTGCACGATGGAGCCGAACACGTTCAAGGTGGCATCATATTTCTTGCGATCATGCGTGTAGCGCGCGCCGGCGCTGACCCGAAGGTTCGGCAGAAGTTTCAGGCGCAGCTGGGCATAGCCGGAAATCGACTCAAGTCGCTGATTGGCGCGATAGTCGATGGCGTCCACCGGAATGCTGTCGAATGGAATGCCGAACTGGTTGGCGCCCTTGAGATGATTGCTGACATACAGCCCGCCCGCGATGAGTTCGAGCCGGTCGCTGATGTCGGAGACGACGGTCAGCTCCTGCGAGAACTGGTCGATGTCGAATCCCGGAAGCGTTGCCTTGGGATTCCACACGAAGAGCGGCAGCGACGAGCCATCCGGATCCCAGCGCGAGAAATTTTCGAGCTTCAGATAGCCGGTGAGAGAAGTGATCGATGTGCTTGGCGAGACTGCCCACTTCAGGCGAAGCGAGGGCTGGTAGCGGCGCAGATTAAAGGATCCGCTCTCGTCCATCGCGACGGTCTTGTCGGACCAGCTGAACGGGATCGCGCCGAAGGCTTCGGTGAGCGACGGCTTGTCGGATCGGATCCGGATATTGTCGGCCAGCGTGAAGGTCGTGGATCGGTCCCTCACGACATCGAGGATCGCTAGCGCTTCGAAATCGTCAGTCGGCCTGGCCAGGACAGTCGCCCGGAACTGGAGCTTGTCGGTTTGTCCTAGCCTCGTATCGAGGAGCGTGTTGCGCAACCAGCCATTGTCGCGATCCGAACGGATTGCGAGACGCGCCATCACCTTGTCGCCGGCGATCGGGCCGCTCAGATAGCCCTCTACCGCGAGACGCTCATAGTTGCCGATCGTTGCGGTCAACGCGCCTTCGAAATTCGGTGTCGGCTCGTTGGAGTAGACATTGACCGCACCGGCAATGGCATTACGCCCCGCAATGGTGCCCTGCGGGCCGCGCAGCACCTCGACGCGCGAGACGTCGAACAGGTCGAGGTTCATGCTGTTCTGGCTCGTATTGACGATACCGTCCCGCGAGACCGCGACCGCCGGCTCGGCAGCCAATTGATAGAGCTGCGCGCCGATGCCGCGGATCGACACGAATTGCGTGGCGCCGATCTTGAAGCCGGCCTGCATGCTGGGCGAAATGCGCTGAATATCCTCGATGCTGGTGATCTGCTTCTGCTGCAGTGTCGCCGGTGCATAAGCGGAAATCGCCATGGGAATGTCGCGGACGGTCGAGGAGCGCTTCTCGGCCGTGACGACAATCTCTCCGACATCCTCAGCCGCAGAATCGTCGGCTGGCGAGACAGATTGCGCCACGGCAGGAGCAGAAGTCCCCGCTACCGCGATCACGGAAAGCGCAGATCGAGCGAGCAGGCACCGGAGATGGCGTGAAGGATAGAACAAAATTCCAAAATCCTTTCGAACAGGCGCAGCAGCACGCACCCCGGGCTGCCGACGTGATTGGGCGACAGCCGGGAAGCCGACTGCGTTGCGGTGAAATTGGGCGGAACGATCGTACAGTTTGCGGTGACCGCGCTAGGATCGAGCGCTCCGGTTCACCGATCCGATCGCACCAGCTTACGGGTCAGCTGCGGCGCCCGGCGGCCCGAAGCGCTGTCGAAAATCTTCCAGATCGAAGGCTATATCGTCGAGGCGCAGGAATTCCTCAGCGGGCATGCCGGGATGCTCTTTCCCATACCATTCGGCGTAGCGCGGCAGATCGGGTGCAAAACCCTTATAGTGGGTCGAATAAGCCCGAAGGTACAAGGTCGGCATGGCCGCAGCGAGATCGAACCGCAACAGCCGCAGCCACCCGTCGCCGATGCCGTCGATCACTCTCGCGGAAGAGCCGGTATCCTTGAGCGACTGCTTGCGGCCCTGATAATTGACCAGGAATTGGTAAACCTTGTGCCCGTGCTGGTTGAGGTCGATCCGGTGTCTCACGCCGTGGAAATGGCCATTGAGGGTCATCAGGATCTGGTCATGCCGCGAGATGAAGCGCTCCCACAGCCGCGCCGGACCAAAACGTCGGCTGTCCCGCAGCGTCATGTCCAAATAGACGATGGACGCGCGCTCGCCTTCTTCATTGAGAAACTCGTGGATGGAGACGATCGTCGGAAGGCCGGGGTAAGCATTGATGACGCCGTCAGCCCAGGCAAGCGTCTCCTCATTCGGGCACATTTCCAGGCCCAGATGAAGGAAGCGATAGCCGCCCGCGCTGAAGATCTGCGCCGAGCTGCATCCCTCGTCATGGAATGACACGTACCAGGCCTTTCCATCGAAGAACGGCGATGAGGCGCCGAATATGTTCGTCCAGTTCGCGAGCCCCGAGACCTGAAGGCCGCCAATCCCTTCGACCTTGTTGCCCTTGATACCTCCGCCAATTTCCGCCGGAAACTCGTGGTCCGTCCACAGATGATCATAATCGTGATTTCCCGGGATCACGCAGAACGGCAAACGATCGGCGATGATGTTCCAGGCAGCGCGAGCGGCGGGCATCTCGATCGAGAGCAACTGTTCAGGCGATGCAGGGAGCAAATCCTCGATCACCGGATTGCCGATCGCCCTCATGCCTCGGTCGAGACTGAGCTGGTCGGGCTCCGCAATGCTCGGATGCTGCCAATTGTCGCCAAGACCTGACACGAAGGCGATCTCGCCGCCCGCGCTCCGGGCATTGCGCGCAAGATAGGCCATCACATCGTACAGCATCTCGCGCGTGTCGAAGGGGAAGCCGCCTTCGCGCTGGTTGCGATGACTCACATAATTTTGCGTGTCGGACACGACCGCGATGGAGAAGGGCGCGCCGGCGGCATCGGAAAGCATCTCATCAAATCCTCGGGCTGACAGCCACGCGGCCATCGAGTCGTTAACGGAACGACCGTACAGTTACGATTCAATCGCGGCATTTTTGTTACGAGAAGCAATCGCAGCCTCACCGAGCTTAAAATTCGGCGAAAAACTTTACGAGACCCGCGCAAGCCCCTATCTCGACATCAATCGTGAGCGAGTGCCGATCGGGAACGATCGTACATTGACAGAAGCAGGAGTGGTAGTTGGGTTCCGCGGCACCGGTCAATTCACCCGAGCAGACGACACGCCTTCGCGAGGCGGCTCTGGATTATGCTTGCCAGGAAGGTCTGGCTGTTGAGTTGCACTGAGAAGTGACCCGGGAGGGTTATAAGTTTTCACTGAGA
>NZ_JBGMOE010000084.1:0-10461 GCF_041424195.1 Tardiphaga sp.
AGACGACGGCGCCCCCGCGCCGCAAATAACAGGGGCGATGACGCATGTCTGAAGCGTAGTGGCTGTTTGACAGTTGAATCTGAAGCGACGCGGCGCTGCGCGAAGTCAGGCCGTAGGATGGGTAGAGCGTCTTCGCGAAACCCATCATTCACGCGCACAGAAAGCGATGGGTTTCGCTGCGCTCACCCCATCCTACAAAGCCGTGGTCCTCAATCCACCCTCGCCGGCTGCTTCGCTGGCGGCGCATTCGCGACGCCCGCCGCCGTTGCCATCTGCGCCAAAGCCGCGATCTTCTTCTGCGGATCGGAGCCCGGCTGGACGACGCCGGCCGACATGATCAGGGTCGCAGCATCTTCGGCCGACATGTCGATATCGATGATCTTGCTCCTCGGCACATAGAAGAAAAAGCCCGTGGTCGGGTTCGGCGCGCAAGGCAGGAACACCGAGATATGCTCCTCCTGTCCCGGCAGGCTGTTGGCAACCTCGATGCTCGGCGGCTGCGAGATCAGCACGATGGACCACATGCCGGGCGACGGAAACTCGACGAGACCGACCTTGCGGAAGCTCGATCCCGACCCGGAGAACAGCGTCTCGAACACCTGCTTCAGGCCGCGATAGATCGCGCGCACCACCGGCATGCGGCCGAGCAGCCTCTCGCCGAGATCGACCAGGGAGCGGCCGATCAGGTTGGCGGTGAGGAAACCCAGCAAGGTCAGCGCGACGAAGGCGACGATCAGGCCGGAGCCCGGAATGCCGTAAGGCAGATACTGTTCGGGTCGATAGGCCTCCGGCACCAGCGGCCGTACGATGGCATCGACCCAGGTGACGAACCACCAGGTCAGGTAAAAGGTAATGGCGACCGGGCCGGCGACGATCAGGCCGGTGAGGAAATAGTTGCGGATCCGGGCCATGAAGCCGCGCGGCGCCTCGGGCGGCGGGTCGCCAGCGGGCGGGGTCAACGGCAAATCGGGGCGTTCCATCGGCGTTTCAAATCCATCTGGCGCGGCGCGCGACACCGCGCCGTCAGTCCTTATGGGTATCCTAGCAGGATTTCGCCAGTGCGGGGGAAGCCACTTGTGCGGCGCCAGACGGCCAAACCGGCCGCCTGCGACAATCCTGCCGCCTCGCCGGCCTATTCTACCGTGACCGACTTGGCCAGATTACGAGGCTGGTCGACGTCAGTGCCCATCACGACGGCGGTGTGATAGGCCAGCAGCTGCACCGGCACGGCGTAGACCAGCGGCGTAAATGCTGAATCCATGTCCGGCATCACGATGGTCACCATGGAGTCCACGGTGGCCTCCTCCGCCCCCTTGGCGTCGGTCATCAGAATGATGTTGCCGCCGCGCGCCGCGACCTCCTGCATGTTCGACACGGTCTTGTCGAACACCCGGTCATAAGGCGCGATCACGACCACCGGCATGGTCTCGTCGATCAGCGCGATCGGGCCATGCTTGAGCTCGCCGGCCGCATAGCCCTCGGCGTGGATGTAGGAGATTTCCTTCAGCTTCAGCGCGCCCTCCAGCGCCAGCGGATAGCTGGTGCCGCGGCCGAGATAGAGCACGTCCTTCGACTTGGCGATGTCGCGCGCCAGCTTCTCGATCGCCGCTTCGTGGGTCAGCGCATCGGCCATGAGGCGGGGGACTTTGATGAGGCCATGTATCAGCTTTGCTTCGTCGGCATCGGACAGCTCGCCGCGGGCCTTGCCGGCTGCGACCGCAAGCGTCGCCAATGCCATCAATTGGCAAGTGAAAGCCTTGGTCGAGGCGACGCCGATTTCCGGACCGGCCAGCGTCGGCATCACGGTCTCGCTCTCGCGGGCAATGGTCGAGGTCGTGACGTTGACGACAGCGAGCGTGTGCATGCCCTGCTCTTTGGCGTAACGCAGCGCTGCCAGCGTATCAGCCGTTTCGCCGGACTGTGAGATGAAGATGGCCAGATCGCCCTTGCGCACAGGGGCTTCGCGATAGCGGAATTCAGAGGCGACATCGACTTCGACCGGCAGGCGCGCAAAACGCTCGAACCAGTACTTCGCCACAAAGCCCGCATAGCTCGCGGTACCGCAAGCCGTGATCGAAATGCGCTGGATGTCCTTGAAGTCGAACGGCAGCTTCATGGGCAGCGCAACGCGCTCGGTGGCCATATCGACATAACGCGTCAGCGTGTGACCGACGACTTCCGGCTGCTCGTGAATTTCCTTGGCCATGAAGTGGCGATAATTGGCCTTGTCGACCATGAAGGACGATGCGCCGGATTTCATCACATCGCGCTTCACGACAGCACCCTGCTCATCGTGAATTTCAGCGTCCTTACGGGTCAGCACCACCCAGTCGCCGTCCTCGAGATAGCTGATGTTGTCCGTGAACGGCGCCAGCGCAATCGCGTCGGAGCCGAGATACATCTCGCCGTCGCCATAGCCGACTGCGAGCGGCGAGCCCTTGCGGGCGCCGATCATCAGGTTGTCGTGCCCCTTGAACACGAAAGCCAATGCGAACGCGCCCTTGAGCCGCGGCAGCGCCTGCTTCACGGCTTCGACCGGCGATGCGCCCTTCTGCAGGTAGGAGCTGACGAGATGCGCGACGACTTCGGTGTCGGTCTCGCTGACGAATTTGGCGCCGCCCTTTTCGAGCTCAATGCGCAATTCGCGGAAATTCTCAATGATGCCGTTATGCACGACCGCGACGCCTTCGGCGGCGTGCGGATGCGCATTGGCTTCGGTCGGCTTGCCATGCGTCGCCCAGCGGGTGTGACCGATGCCGATATGACCTGCCAGCGGCGACTTGCCGAGCTTGGCCTCGAGATTCTTCAGCTTGCCTTCGGCGCGGCGACGATCGATATGCGCGCCTTCCAATGTGGCCACGCCAGCAGAATCGTAGCCGCGATATTCGAGGCGCTTCAGCGAGTCCACGATCTGGTCAGCAACCGGACCACGTCCCAAAATTCCGACGATGCCGCACATGCGGGGTTATCTCTCCAAGTGGTATCAAATTGCCCAGGAATACTGGAACTCTCTTAGCGAGAATCGCAAATCGACTGTTACTCAATAATTATTGCCGATTGAGACAAGTTAGCGCGGTTGTACGGGCATTTTGCGCGACGCATTTAACAAACCATCAACGTGTTTGCTGAAGCATCTACGCCTGACCGGAGTAGACGTCCATGTGGGAGGAGCGAGACCCAAGAGCCCCCCGATCGATGGCCGGATCACGGCTGCGACATGTCGAGATGTCGCACAGCCGGCTGGCGCATTGGCCGCCGCCGCAACGTGATATCGCGGTCAAGCCGCATGCCGCCGAGCCCCACACGCCGCAGGAAGAAATCGTCGCCAAGCGCCCGATCCGCCGCGGCTGGCACCTGAAGGCCCCGGTGACCTGACGTCACCCCGAACACCGCGCGCTCACTTCGGCTTCTTGTTCGCCGCGTTCTTGTCGCGGAACCGCTTGCCCCAGCCTTCCTTTGTCGACACGTCGTTGCGCTCGACCGCAAGCGCATCGTCCGGCACGTCGCGAGTGATCACCGAACCCGAACCGATGTAAGCGCCGGCCCCGATCTTCACCGGTGCGACGAGCGACGAATTCGAACCGACAAAGGCACCGGCACCAATGATCGTCTTGCTCTTGTTGAAGCCATCGTAATTGCAGGTGATGGTGCCCGCGCCGATATTGGCGCCAGCACCGATATGGGTGTCGCCGATATAGGTCAGGTGGTTGACCTTCACGCCCGCTTCCAGAATTGCCGCCTTGGCTTCAACGAAGTTGCCAATGCGCGCGCCATCGCCGACCGACGTTCCCGGCCGGATGCGTGCGTAAGGACCGATCGAGGTCTTCTTGCCGATGGCAGCCTGCACGATATGCGAGAAGGCGTGAATGACAGCGCCGTCGGCGATACTGACGCCGGGCCCGATCACCACATACTGCTCGATGGTGACGTCGTTGCCGAACGTCGTATCGGCCGCGAGATGCACGGTCTCCGGCGCGACGATGGTTACGCCCGCGTCGAGCGCGGCCTTGCGCAGCCGCGCCTGCATGATCGCTTCGGCTTCCGCGAGCTGCGCCTTGGTGTTGATGCCGCGGACTTCATCCTCACCGGTCTCGATCACGCTCGCCCGCAAGCCCATGCTGCGCACGATCTCGACGGCGTCGGTGAGATAGTATTCGCCCTTGCTGTTGGACGTGCCGATCTGCTCGATGATTGTGAGCGCGGTCTTGCCGGCGAAGGCCATCACGCCGGCATTGCAGAGATCCACCTCGCGTTCGGCCGGTGTGGCATCTGCATGTTCACGGATCGCGACCAGTTGATCGCCTTCGACCAGCAGCCGGCCATAGCCGGTCGGATCGGCCGCGCGAAAGCCGAGCACGGTCAGCGCAGCGCCTGCCGCCAAGGGCGCACGCAAACGCTCGAACGTCTCAGCCGAAATCAGCGGCGTGTCGCCGAAGGCGATCAGCAGATCGTCCACGCCCTTTGCAATGGCGTCCTTTGCCGCCAGCACCGCATGGGCGGTGCCGAGACGCTCGTGCTGAACGAATGTTGCGGCATCGGGCCGCACGCGCCTGGCTTCATCCGCCACGTCCTGACGATCTGGACCTACTACGACGGCCAGGGCAGAGCCTGCGCCGTGAGGCGCCGCCGCGAGCACATGGCCCAGCAACGACTGGCTGGCGACCTGATGCAGCACTTTCGGCGTCGAGGACCGCATCCGCGTTCCCTCGCCGGCCGCGAGCACGATGGTGAGGCTGGTTCTGCCCGTCATCCGAAATCCCCGTTATGGCGGCGCCCATGCGCCGCGGCGGTCTTAAAGCGCGCCGCGGCCGTCTTAAAGCGTTTTCGGCGAATCCGGAAACCCGGTTTAGCGTGCCGTGTGGCCCGACAACCTCGGGTTCCCCGCCGGTTTCCTGATAATGTTGAACTGTGATTCGCAGGGGCGATGGGGCGACGCAGACGTCGAATGGCGGACAAGCACGACAAGTGGGCCGATACTCTCTCAGCCGAGCATAGCGGCTGGCTGACCGGATTTCTGGCTGAGGAAGACAAGGTCGACCGCCGCATGATGTGGCGTCTGGGTTCCTGGGGCGTTGCCGCGGTGGGGGCGGTGGTGATCGCCATTCTGGCGAGCCAGTCCCAGGTCCAGTTGCGCCGCGATCAGGTCGCGACATCGGAGACATTTGCGCGGCAGTCGCAGCAGATCCAGTTTGTTGCGAAGGAGACCCAGGCCGAGACCCGGCGCCTGACGCTGGCTATCGAGACGCTGAACAGCGACCGCGACCGGCTCTATGCCCGCGTCACCTCGGTCGAACAGGGGCTGGATTCGGTCACCGGATCGATCAAGCGCCAGACCGTCCCAACACCGACAGCCGCCATAACGACGGCAGCACCACAGCCACCTGCCACCGCATCCGTCGTTACCCCACCGGCAGCTACCGAACCAAAGCCGGCTGCAGAGCTTCCGAGCATTCCCTCGACGCCGGTCATCGGTCCCGTGACTGCCATCACACCACCTGCCGAAACGGCGCCCGCCAAACCGGTGCAGGCGGTGGTTCCATCTTCCAGCAGCCCGCCGGCCTCGACCCCGCTCGTTACCTGGAAATCGATGACGGCGCCGCCCGACGCCGCGACCGCCAAATCGAGCGAACCGGCATCGACCGCCGAACCTTCTCCGGCTGCTCCGGGGACAATGGCATCGGTCCAACCGGCCGCGCCCGAGCCTGCCCCTGCAGTCGTCGAGGCGGTTCCGATGCCGGTCGCCCGGACCGAGTTCGGCGTGGACATCGGCGGCGCCAATTCGGTGGACGGCCTGCGCGCGATCTGGCGCGGCATGTCCAAGTCTCGCGCGCTGAACGGATTGCGCCCGATCATGATGGTAAAGGAACGCCCGACCGGACTCGGCATGCAGCTCCGTCTCGTCGCCGGCCCGCTCACCGACGCGGCTGCGGCTGCAAAGATCTGCGCCACCCTGACCGAGAGCAACCGGCCCTGCGAGACGTCGATCTTCGAGGGGCAGCGCCTCGCAATGAAGGCCGAGACGACGCCCGCGGAAGCTGCACCTGCGCCCGCCCGGCCGGCGCCACGCAAACGCGCAGCGCCCAAGCCGCAGGAACGCACCGAACAAGCGCCGCCGCCCAAGCCCGCTGAAGAAGTTGCGCCGCCGAAGCCGCAATCGTCGCTGACCTCGTTCCTGGGGCTACACTAAGGACCAAAAGATCAGATTTTCAATCTCTTGGCGCGCGCGGCTAAAGTGTTATCTAGGTCCAACCTCTCGCCGCGACCGCATGCCGGGTTGTTCCGGACCGCGTTTTGAACCATGGTTTCAGCATGAAAAAAGATCCGTTCAAGCTCACCGCCCGTCAGGTGCAATGGCTTCTCATCGTCGGCTTCCTGTCCGTCGGCTACGCCATCTATCTGCGTTATCTGGCCATCGAATTGTCGACGACGGCGCTCGCCTGCGACGCCGGCCTCCAGAGCGCCCTGTGCAAGAGCCGGCTGGTGATGACCTATCTGTTCAAGAACTCGGTATTCGGGATCGCCGCGATCGTCATCGCGGTGCTGAACCTGCTGCGGCCGTCAATCGTGCTGATCACCGGCGCGCTGATCGCAGCCGGTTTCGGGATCGTGCTCTACAACGTCGCCCTCTCGGGCATCGCGATCGGCCTGCTTATTCTGGGCTTTGCGCGACCCGCGCCCGCCACAGCGTAATGCCGAACAGCAGATAGATCGCGCAGGTCCACAGCGACTGCCAGTTATCCGGCCCTTCGTTGAAGCCGATATACACCGCCGACAGCACCAGCAGTCCGGCGAACACCGACTCGGCGATAGGCCGTACACCTTCCTGCGGACGGTTGACGGCCATCAGTCCCGCGAACGGGACAACCGCCATGGTCAGCGCGGCGAACGGGAGGTCGCGGTAACGCGGATCGAACACGAAACCGAGCGCGGTCTCGGCGCCGATCAGCGCCGCCACAGCCAGGGTGAGCCCGAGCAGGACGGTCGACCACGAACGGGCCAGGAACCGGCTCGGCCCGACGAGTTCGAGGAAGGTCGGCAGCGAGCGACCGGACATCGTCGCATAGGCGCATAGCAGCGGCGACGCGACACCGGCAGCCAGCAGCGCACTCCACTGGATCCAGCGGCCGACGCCATAACTTTCATAGATCAGCTTGTCCGCGGCAACGCCGAGCAGGACGCCGGCCACCGTGGCCGATACGGCAACGGTCAGCCAGGCCGACAGACGCGGCGACCATGGCCGTCGACGGAGCGTCAACATGCCCGTCACGAAAACCAGGAAGCTCAGGCCCATGCCGAGCCCCATCTGCAGCTTCCACGACGGATAATTGGTAATCGGAACGCCCGGTGGATACTTCAGCTCGCGCGGCTCATCGTAGATAAGGCCCCAATAGCCGCCGACTGTGCCTTCGAGGTCGCGCTTCCACGGCTGGTCATAGGCTTCGATCAGATTGACACGGAATCCCTCGCGCTTGGCCAGATCGAGGATTTCGGACACCACCCGTGCCTGGTTGGTACGCGACGGCAACGCGCCATCGCGCATCCGCCCGGCGCTCGGCCACCCGGTTTCGCCGATCAGGATTTCCTTGGATGGAAACGCCACGGCGAGACGCTTGCGGATCGAGTCCACATGGGCGGCGGCGCTCTTCGCGCGAATCGGGAAGTCCTCCCAATAGGGCAGGATGTGGATCGTGACGAAATCGACCGCGTCATAGATCTCGCGATTCTTCAGCCAGAACTCCCAGACATCGGCATAGGTGACCGGGATCTTGCCGACCTGCGCCTTCACCGAGCGGATGATGCCGACGAGATCGGCTGCCGTCATCTCGCCGCGCAACAGCACCTCGTTGCCCACGACTACGCTGCTGATCACGTTCGGAAAGCGCTTGGTGAGATCCACGACGCCGGTGATCTGCGCCAGGTTCTTGAGCCGGTTGCTCCCGAGCCAGACGCCCTGAATGACCTTCAGTCCGACCTTGCCGGCCAGTTCCGGCACCTGATCAAGGCCATTATCAATGGAATAGGTCCGTACGCATTTGGTGATCTGCGCCAGCTGCGCCATGTCCTGGGCAATTTGGCTGGCGGGAATGACGGCTGTCGAATTCAGCGGCGTTTGCTCACCGCGGAACGGCGCATAGGAGACGCATTCCAGCTTGTCGGCGGGATCGATCGGCGCGCGCACAAGCATAACGGGCGTGGCCAGCCACCACCAAACCGCTGCGATCGTACTAAGGGAAAGGATGAGAAGCGCCAGCGGCGTGCGGGTGGAAATTGGTTCCGTCCTCCAAAGTCGTCCGTCGATTAGCCGGTCATCGCCAATCTGCCAAGTGCATCATGCCGGCAATCACGGACTTGTCGGCCCGACCCACCACGAAAATCAGACAAACTTCCGGCGTTGCTGGACAAAATCAAAAATGTCCGTCATGGGATTCAGCCGTGGTCGCCGCCGTATTGGGGGCCCATTTGAACGGCATCTGGCGAGGGCGTCAGAACTGCCTGGCAGCCAACTTATCGGGGACTTTATGCGTCGACTGGTGTTCGGGTTCCAATCTGCGGTTCTGCGTTGTCTCGCCGTTCCAGGCCTTGCTCTGCTGCTGGGTGTTGGCTGCGCGTTGGCCCAGAGCGGCCCGGTTCGGGCACAGGATCAGAAACCTGCGGCAAATGCGCCCGTGACGCCTGCCGACGTTGCCCGTGAGAGCCAGAAGAAGTCCGACGAATTCGTCGAGGCGACTCAGGCGATCAATGGTCCTGCCGGCAACCCTGAATGCGTCTGGCTTGGCCGTCGCGTCGTGGTGCTGATGTGGCGTGACGATCTCGACACCGCATTCCGTCACCTCGATCTCTACGACCGATTCGGCTGCCCCGGCGGTCACGTGCAGGCAACGTTTCGCTGCCTGGTCAAATTCGGCCCGCTGATCGATCCGAAAATTGCGGACAGTCTCAACAGCCGCGTCCATGGCTGCTGGATCAATCCGAATGCGCAGCCGCAGCCTGCCGCCCTGAGCCAGCCGGCAACGCCCGCGCCTGCCGGTGGCGGTGCAGCGGCGCCGGCAGCCGCTCCGCAGCCGGACGCCAAACCGCCTGCAGAAGCGCCGAAGTAATCCGGCGCGCCCTGTTCAGGCGGCGTTCAGCCTCCGGCGCATAATCGAGCTTTGATTATGCTGCCGCCCTCAAAACGCCACGGCAGCGGTTGAGTTGTTAATTTGTGTGGCGGATATAGTCTCCGTTACCGTTGTACTGGTCGGACCTCGGGGACGGGTCCGCTTCCCGGCCACGCTCGCCCCGTTATGGTTCAGTTGCGATGCGCGCTGTCGTCGCCGTCTTATTGTTTGTGACTGCCGTTCATGCCGCCCTTTGGGGCGTATTGCGCGAGAAGCAGGAAGCTCCCGATTTCAAGGGCATGATTCCCAGCCTCTCCTATGCGCCGTTCGAGGGCACGGCGCATCCCGACGTGGACAACATTCCGACCGTCGAGAAGATACGCGCCGACCTCAAGAAACTGTCGACGATCACGCGCGCGATCCGTCTCTACTCGTCGACCGGCGGCGTCGAAATGGTGCCCGCCATCGCCAACGAGTTCGGCCTCAAGGTCACAGTCGGCGCCTGGATCGACAAGAACGCCGATCGCAACGAGCGCGAGATCGCCTCGGCCGTCGAACTGGCGAAGAAGAATCCTAACGTCATCGGCATCGTCGTCGGCAACGAAACGCTCTATCGCGATGAACTCAAGATCGAGGACCTCGTCGAATATATCCGCCGGGTGAAGCGCCAGGTCACCGTTCCCGTCACGACCGGTGAAATCTGGAACATCTGGCGCGACAATCCGCAGCTCGCCTCGTCGGTGGACTTCATCGCCGCGCACATCCTGCCCTATTGGGAAAACTTCACCGACACGCAGGCGGTCGACCAGGCTGTGCATCTCTATGGCGTTCTGCGTGAGACCTTTCCCGGCAAGCGCATCGTGATCGCCGAATTCGGCTGGCCGAGCGAGGGCTATAATCTGCGCAATGCCATTCCCGGCCCATTCAAGCAGGCCGTAGTGCTGCGCAATTTTGTGACCCGCGCCGAAGCGATCGGTATGGACTACAACATCGTCGAAGCCATCGATCAGCCCTGGAAGTTTTTCGAAGGCGGCGTCGGTCCTTATTGGGGCGTGCTCAACGCCGACCGCGAGCCGAAATTCCCTTGGACCGGTCCGGTCGTGAACCCCGACCACTGGAAGAACGCCGGCATCGCGCTCCTGGTCGGCATCCTGCTGTCGCTTCCGATCCTGCAGATCGTTGGCGCTACGGCGATCCAGACTCTCGTGCTCTCGACCGCAGCCAATGCCGTTGGCGCCTGGGCGGCAACCATCTTTGCCTATCAGCAGACCCACTATTTCGTCTGGGGATCGGCCTTCGCCCTTACTCTCGGCTGCATCCTGCTGATCCCGCTGATCCTGATCGCCCTGGCGCGAATCGAAGA
>NZ_JBGMOE010000085.1:0-10419 GCF_041424195.1 Tardiphaga sp.
CGACGCGTTCACGCACCTGGTTCGAGGTCATGTCCTCGACGAGATGCTGATGCGAGACGACGATCTCGCGCACGCCAACCGGCTTGCCGTTTTCATACTGCACGGTGACCTGGCTCTTGGAGTCCGGGCCGAGCACCTTTTCGGTACCAGCGTGACGGGCTTCCGAGATCAGGCGCAGGATCTTGTGCGCATAGAAGATCGGTGCCGGCATCAGCTCGGGCGTTTCGTTGGTGGCGTAACCGAACATGATGCCCTGGTCGCCGGCGCCTTCTTCGGCATTGGTCGGCTGCTTGGCATCGACGCCCTGCGCGATGTCGGCCGACTGCGGATGCAGCAGGATCTGGACGTCAGCGTTCTGCCAATGGAAGCCATCCTGCTCGTAGCCGATATCCTTGATGGCGGCGCGGACGACGGCTTCGATATGGTCGTTAGTGACGGTGGATGGACCGCGGGTCTCGCCGGCGATCACAACCTTGTTGGTGGTGGCGAGGGTTTCACAGGCAGCGCGAATATCCCAGGGATCGATGCCCGCCTTCGGGCCTTCGCGGAAGAACAGATCAACGATCTCGTCGGAGATACGGTCGCAAACCTTGTCGGGATGGCCTTCGGAAACCGATTCACTGGTGAAGAGATAAGACGCGCGCATCAACTGGTCCTCTAATTTGCGCCGAGTTCGGCAGCCTTCGTCACATTGTTCGGAAATGTCAGTCGCGACGCCGCGAGATGACGTAGGATTCGTCGTAGAACCAGAGACCGTTGTGCTTGCGCAGAACCTCTCGGGTGGCATCCAGGTAACGGCCGCTCTGGGTCACTTCCGTCAAACGGTCATCCTCGATTTGAGCCACGTAAACCGCCGCGTTCCACGCCGCAAAAGCCGTCGATGTTCCAATCGATCCGGTCACCTCGTTCGGCAGCGCCTCCATGGCGTAGCGAAAGATCGACCGCTGGTCGGAATAGGCATTGAAGTTCAGATCGCGGCCGGCTGAGCCCAGCTCGTATTTCACCGCCCGCAATAGCTCATGCCGGCTGACGGCGAAAGGATTTTCTTTGGGCCAGACGGCTTGGACGATCTCCATACCGGGGTCCTGCCCATGCGAATGGATACCGATCAGTCGCCCACCAGCCCGCAATGCCCGGGCCAGCGGCGCCATGATCCGTTTGGCCCGAAATTGCACCGAAGACTTCGCCCGATAGGGCTGGGAGGCGATAATCAGGTCAAAATTGGCCTCTGTGCGCCCTGCCCGCGGGATAATCGAATCCAGCAGGAACCGGTGATCCTCCCGATAAACCACCAGCGCCACGGGCCGTTCATAGGTCGGCATGCCTGATCGGGGGTTGATACTGGCCCGCCAGTTGTCCTCAAGAAAAGCTCCAAGTCCAGCAATCTGGTCGGCGAATTCGCCGGACGAAGCCCCCCGCAGCGGAACCTCGTGCCAGATCATGGCGGCGGCAGCGGCCGGCGATGCCGGGGTGAGCGTGGGCGCCTCGGCATAATGCATGTTGGTCAGGACGAAGACCGTGGCCGGATGTTCGAACAGCCGATCCGGCACCTTGTCCAGCGTCAGCCGGACGTCCTCAAGGCTGAGTTCCTTGCCTGCGATATAGAACGGCATATGCGGAAAACGGCCGTGCATCGAGCGCATCACCCGCGCCAGCACTGTGCCATCGCCAACGCCGGCATCGAACACCCGCAGCGCCGGCGGGCGCGGATGGATGCTGGCGAGTTCCAGCCCGACGCGATCGGCAATCACCCGCTTTTCCGAGCAAGTATGGACAAACAGCAGGTATTTCTGCCGGTTCTCGAAGAAGCGGAAATTGCTGCGCGGATCGCGCCGCTCGATTGGCGGCTCCAGCCCGCGCGGCGGCGGCACGCCCTCCGGCATCGACTGGGCAATGAAGGCCTGAATCCGCTCCAGCGTGTCGATGGTGATGCGCTTGCCCTCGCGCAGGCGGTTCACCAGCTTGCCGTCATTGACGGCCCGGCGACCGAAGGTCGACTCCGCCATCTCCGCCTGCCGGCAGAAATCGGAGATGATTCCGAGGATCTGATCGTTCTTCATATGCGGGGATGTGACCGAAAGTGGGCAGAATTACGCTTGGCCCACTCTTTAGCACAGCCTGCCCACAGATGAAATGCCCCATCGATCCGCCTGCCGTCGTGTGAAAGTCGCGCGCTTCTGCTAGGATGGGGGAACTTCAAGTTTTCGCCTCTCGACCACTCAAAACGGGTTTTCTCCATGCGCATTGCGATGATCGGCACCGGTTACGTCGGCCTTGTGTCCGGCGCCTGCTTCGCCGATTTCGGCCACCATGTAACCTGTGTGGACAAGGACAGCGGCAAGATCGACGCCCTGCTGCGGGGCGAAATCCCGATCTTCGAACCCGGCCTCGACGCCCTGGTGGCCAGCAACGTGAAAAGCGGCCGGCTCGGCTTCAGTCTCGACCTCAGTGAGGCCGTGAAGGCGGCCGACGCCGTGTTTATTGCGGTCGGCACCCCGTCCCGCCGCGGCGATGGCCATGCCGATCTCAGCTACGTCCATGCCGCCGCACGCGAGATCGCCGCCAACCTGCGCGATTTTACGGTGGTGATCACCAAGTCGACCGTGCCTGTCGGCACCGGCGACGATGTGGAACGCATCATCAAGGAAGCCAATCCCGAGGCCGACGTCGCCGTGGCGTCCAATCCGGAATTCCTGCGCGAAGGCGCCGCGATCCGCGACTTCAAGCATCCTGACCGAATCGTTGTCGGCACCGACGACGAGCGCGCACGCGCAGTGATCTCGGAGATCTATCGCCCGCTTTATCTCAATCAGGCGCCGATCATGTATACGGGCCGCCGCACCGCCGAACTGATCAAATACGCCGCCAATGCATTTCTCGCGACCAAGATCACCTTCATCAATGAAATCGCTGATCTGGCCGAGCGCACCGGTGCAGATGTCCAGGATGTCGCGCGCGGCATCGGCCTCGATAACCGCATCGGCGCGAAGTTCCTCCATGCTGGCCCCGGCTTCGGCGGCTCGTGTTTTCCGAAGGACACCCGCGCACTCGTCAAGACCGGTCAGGACTACGACGCGCCGCTGCGGATCGTCGAGGCAGTTCTCACCGTCAACGACAACCGCAAGCGCGCCATGGCCCGCAAGGTTTCCGCCGCGCTCGGTGGCAATCTGCGCGGCAAGACCGTCGGCGTGCTCGGACTGACTTTCAAGCCCAACACCGACGATATGCGCGAGGCGCCGTCGATCCCCTTGATCACCGCGCTTCAGGATCTCGGCGCCACCGTGCAGGCCTACGATCCCGTCGGCATGGAACAGGCCAGGCACGAACTGCCTGATATCGCCTATTGCGACGATGCATATGCCTGCGCCACCGG
Source organism: Tardiphaga sp. (assembly GCF_041424195.1). NCBI lineage: Bacteria > Pseudomonadati > Pseudomonadota > Alphaproteobacteria > Hyphomicrobiales > Nitrobacteraceae > Tardiphaga > Tardiphaga sp. Next base: position 3,374 of record NZ_JBGMOE010000085.1, read on the forward strand.
CGCCGACGCGCTGGTGATCGTCACCGAATGGGAACAGTTCCGCGCCCTCGATCTCGCGCAAGTAAAGCAGAAGATGAAGCAGCCGGTCATCGTGGACCTGCGCAACATCTACCGCCGCGAGGAGATGGAGAAGGCCGGCTTCACCTATGAAAGCGTGGGCCGCGGCAAGCCCTGAGAGCTCATCGTCAGGAGACTGACATGCAAATGCCCGGCAAAAGCCGGGCATTTTTGTTGGCGAGCCGCCGGTCAGGCGATAACGGGCTTACTTGCCCCAAAGCTCGTTCGCGACATCGACAGCGAGCTTCAGCTTGGCCCACTGCTCGTCTTCACTGAGGATATTGCCTTCCTCGGTGGAGGCGAAACCGCATTGCGGCGACACGGCCAGCTGCTCAAGCGGCGCGAACTTCGAAGCCTCTTGCAGACGCGCCTTGATGTCTTCCTTCTTCTCGAGCTCACCGAACTTCGAGGTGATGACACCGACCACGACGACCTTGTTGCCCTTTGGCAGGAAGCGCAGCGGTTCGAAGCCGCCGGCACGATCCGAATCGTATTCGAGGAAGTAGCCGTCGTAATTGGTACCGGCGAGCAGCGTTTCAGCCACCGGCTCGTAGCCGCCCGACGAAATCCAGGTGGAGCGGAAGTTGCCGCGGCAGACATGCGTCGTAATCACCATATCCGCAGGACGCTCGGCGATCGCGTAATTGATGATGCGCGAATAGATCTGCTGCAGATTGTCAGCATCCTCGCCACGCGCACGGACCTTGTTCAGCTCATCTTCCGAGCAGAGATAGGCCCAGACCGTGTCGTCGAACTGCAGATAGCGGCAGCCGGCGTCGTAGAACGCCTTCACGGCCTTGCGATAGGTCTTGGCGAGATCCTCGAAGAACACTTCGATATCCGGATAGACCTCCTTCGAGATCGCCTTGCGACCGCCGCGGAAATGCAGGACTGCCGGCGACGGGATGGTCATCTTCGCGGTGACGCCCGCGGTGTCGCAATGCTTCTTCAGGAACTTGAAGTGCGCCAGCATCGGATGATCGTCTGGGAAATCCACCTTGCCGATCACGCGCACCGAGTCATGACGGGTCTCGACGCCGGTGAACTGAATGCCGGTGTCGGGATGATAGAGTTCGCAGCCGGTCAGCTTGGCGAGGAAGTCGAAGTGCCACCACGAACGACGGAATTCGCCGTCGGTGGCGAGCTTGAGGCCGGTCGAGGCCTGGCGATGCACCACCTTCTCGATCTCGATGTCTTCGACCTTGCGCAGGTCGTCAGCCGAAATCTCGCCCTTCTCCAGCTTGGCACGCGCTTCCTTGATCGATGCGGGCCGCAACAGGCTGCCGACTTCGTCGGCACGGAACGGGGCTTTGGTTCTCTGCATAGTTGTTACTCCAGGATGCTCGGTTTGCAGATTAGCCGGATGTGCCGGCTGTGTGTTTGCTCTTGTTGCCGGCTGCGCCGGCGACGCCCAGGAAATGCTCCAGCACGGCAGGATCGGATTTCAACGCTGCACTCGTCGCATCATGAACGATGGTGCCGCGTTCCAATATCACGACACGATCGGCGAGCCCGAGTATTTTTTGGGCATTCTGTTCCACGATGATGGAACAGATGCCGCCGGCACGTGTGATCTTTCCCAGCGCCGCCAGCAATTCATCGACGATGATCGGTGCGAGGCCTTCGGTCGGTTCGTCCAGTAGCAGCACCTGCGGATTGAGCGTGAGTGCACGGCCGATCGCCAGCATCTGCTGTTCACCGCCAGACAGCTGATTGCCGAAATTGTTCTTGCGCTCTTCGAGCCGCGGAAACATCTCGTAGATCTTCTTGACGTCCCATGGCCCGGGCTGCGCCACCGCGGTCATGTTCTCTTCCACGGTGAGCGAGCGGAAGATGTTGCGTTCCTGCGGCACCCAGCCGATGCCGGCGCGCGCGCGCTGGTCCGGCCGCAGCAACGTGATGTCTTTTCCGCCGAGCTTCAGCGTGCCGCTGAAGCGGCGGGTGACGCCGACGATGGAATTGATCAGCGTGGTCTTGCCGGTGCCATTGCGCCCGAGCAGCGCCAGCACCTGGCTTTCGCCGAGTTGCAGCGTCATCTTCGGAATGACCACGGCTTCGCCATAGCCAGCGCGCAGATCATTGATGTCGAGAAGATCAGACATCGGCGCCCTCGCCCAGATACACGGCCTTGACGCGCGGATCGCGCGCGACTTCATCCGGCGGGCCTTCCACGAGCATGGCGCCCGCGACCAGCACCGAGATGCGATCGGCAAAGGAGAATACCAGATCCATGTCGTGCTCGATCAGCAGCACGGTGACGTCGCGCGGCAGGCTAGCGACTGCAGAGAGAATATCGTGGCGCTCGCTTTCCGGCACGCCTGCTGCAGGTTCGTCGAGCAACAGCACACGCGGCTTGGTCGCAATGGCGACGGCGATTTCAAGAAGGCGCTGCTTACCATAGGGCAATGTCGCCGTCGGCTCATTCATGACGTCGAGCAGATGAAAGCGCGCGAGGTTTTCCGCGATCGCGTCATTGACGTCACTGCGGGTGCCCATGCGACGCCACCAATCGCTGCCATGGCCGAGATGTTCGGACGCAGCGAGACCAACGGTCTCCAGCGGCGTCATGTCGGGATAGAGCTGGTTGATCTGGAATGTCCGGGACAGTCCGCGCAACACGCGCTTGTGCACCGGCAGGCCGGTAATGTCGTTGCCCTCCAGCAGGATGCTGCCGGAATTGGGCTTGAGCACGCCGGTCAGAAGATTGATCACGGTCGTCTTGCCGGCACCGTTCGGGCCGATCAGCGCGTGACGCGCGCCGGTCTCGATCTTGAGCGACAGATCGCGCGTGACACGAAGGCCACCGAAAGACTTTTCGAGGTTGACGGTTTCCAGCGCGATGGTCATGGCGCCTCACCTTCCGGCACAACGACCGGCGCCTTGGCGCGGCTGAACCTGCTCGCGATCAGCCGCGGCACGAACATGACCCAGCGATGCATGCGCTCACGGCCGATCAACACGATGACCACCAGCACGGCACCGATCCAGAACTGCCAATATTGCGGCGTCAGCGTCGAGAAGAACTCCTGCAGCAGCTTGAAGATCACCGCACCGATCAGTCCGCCATACAAATAGCCGGTGCCACCGATGATCAGCACCAGCATCAGATCGGCCGAGCGATCGAAAGCAAAACCATCGAGCGAGGCCAGCGCCGTCGTCTGCGTCGAGAGCGCGCCGGCAACGCCCGCGTAAAATGCGGCAATGGTGTAGATCGCGATCAGCCGGCGATTGACGGGAATGCCGATCGCCGAAGCACGCAGCGGATTGTTACGGATCGCACGCAGCGACAGGCCGAACGGCGAATGCACGATGCGGCGCGCCAGCAGGAACATGATGAACAGCACGATCAGGCAATAGATGAAGCCGACCTTGCCGAAGATGTCGAACGAGAACTGGCCCAGGATTGGCTGCATCTCGATGCCCTGAAGGCCATCGGAACCACCGGTGATGTTTGAAAAACGGTTGGCGAGCTCGCGCAGCAACAGCGCAATGCCGAGCGTCACCATCAGCCGTGTCAGATCCGACCCGCGCATGACGAGGAAGCTCGTCACGAAGCCCAGCGCCATCGCGGCAAGACCAGCAACAACCAATGCGACCACCGGTTCGGTGACGATGCCGTGCAGTGCCAGCAGTCCCGCCGCGTAACCGCCGAAGCCGAAGAAGGCGGCATGGCCGAGCGAGACGATGCCGGCATAGCCGAGGATGAGATCGAGCGAGAGCGCAAACAGGGCCAGCCACGCGATTTCGGTCAGGATCAGGTAGCGGTTCGGGAACAGCAGGATGCAGCCTGCAGCAGCGAGCCAGAACACGACTTCGGGCCAGCGCCATTGCGCACGCGCCATGGCGAAGGTGCCGACTTCCGGATGCGTGGTGCTGTTCGCTGTCATGATCCCCTCACCGCGCCGCGGTACGACCGAACAGGCCGTTCGGGCGCCAGATCAGGATCACGATCATCATGGTGTAGATCACAAAGGCGCCGAGCTTCGGCACGTAATATTTCCCAGCGACATCGCCGATGCCCAGCAGCAGCGAGGCGAGGAACGGTCCGGTGATGCTGGAAGAACCACCGACGGTCACCACGATCAGGAAGTAGATCATGAACTTCAGCGGGAAATACGGATCGAGGCCGAGGATCTCGGCGCCAAGTGCACCGCCCAGGCCAGCAAGCCCGCAACCGAACGCAAAAGTCAGCGCGAATACCTGCGGCACGTTGATGCCCAAACCCGACGCGGCGCGCGGATCATCGACCGCGGCGCGCAACCGGCTGCCGAAGCGCGTCTTCGACAGGATCATCTGCAATGCGATGGTGAGCAATCCGCAGATCACGATAATCATCAGGCGATAGCGACCGACGCCAAGACCGAACAGATTGATCTGGCCCTGCAGGTAATCCGGCAGATGGATGAAGGTCTGCGACGATCCCATGAAGTAGTCCACCGCGGTCACTGACATGAAGACGAGACCGATGGTGAACAGCACCTGATCGAGATGACTGCGCGTATAGAGATGCCGATACAGCGAACGCTCGAGCAGCGCGCCGATGGCCGCGCTCGCCACAAAGGCGATCGGCAAGGCCGCGAAGAACGGCAATCCGGAACGATTGACCAGAATGGCGCAGATATAGCCGCCGGCCATGGCGAAAGCGCCATGGGCGAGATTGACGAAGTTCATCAGCCCCAGCGTCACCGCCAGCCCGCACGCCAGCACGAACAGCAACATGCCGTAGGCGACGCCGTCGAACAGGATGGTGAGAAGGGTCATTTAGTTCTGGGTGCTTTCTGTCTTGTCCCTCCCCCTTGCGGGGAGGTGGCCGGCCGCAAGGCCGGTCGGGTGGGGTGGGGTGGGGGTGGCGCCACCTGGAGAGCGGCGCGTGTGGCCCCCCACCCTGCCCCTCCCCACGCAAGCGGGGGAGGGAAATTGCCGATGGCGGAGCTTACTACACTTCCGAAAAAGTGTCGCTTACTTCTTCGTCTTGCCGGGGTCCTTCACCGCATCGAAGGTCGCGAATTCGATGTTGTAGAGTTCGCCGTCCACCTTCTCGACCTTGCGGATATAGATGTTCTGCACGATGTCGCGGGTGTCGGGATCGATCGAGATCGGGCCGCGCGGGCTCTCCCACTTCATGCCCTTCATCGCCGCGATCAGGCTGTCACCGTCGGCCTTGCCGCCGGTCTTCTTCAGCGCTTCGTAGACGAGATGGATACCATCCCAGCCGCCAACCGCCATGAAGCCCGGGCGCGTGTTGTACGCCTTCCTGTAGGCCGCAACGAAGTCCTTGTTCATGGCCGAGGGATGCGCAGCTGAATAGAGATGCGCGGTCACGGCGCCCAAGGCTGCATCGCCCATATTGTTCAGCAGGTCGTCGTCCATGACGTCGCCGGGTCCGATCACCTTGATACCGGACTTGTCGAGGCCACGCTCGGCATACTGCTTCATGAAGTTGCCGCCCTGCCCGGCGGGCACGAACACGAACACCGCGTCGGGCTTGGAATCCTTCATGCGCTGCAGGAACGGCGCGAAGTCCGGATTGGCCAGCGGCACCTTGACCTCTTCGACGATCTCGCCGCCGCCGGCGACGAAGTGTTCCTTGAAGAATTGCAGCGCGTCGTTGCCCGGCGCGTAGTCGGACGTCAGCGTCGCGACTTTCTTGATGCCGTTCTTGGCGGCCCAGTCGCCGATGATGGTGGAGGACTGCGCCAGCGTGAACGAGGTGCGCACGATATAGGGCGAGCGCTCGGTGATGATCGAGGTGCCCGCGGCCATCACGATTTCCGGCACCTTCGCCTGGGTCGCAAGCGGCGCAGCGGCCAGTGCAGCCGGCGTGACGCCGAAACCGGCGATGATGTTGACCTTCTCGTTGACGATCAGTTCCTGCGCGAGGCGCTTGGTGTTGTCAGGCAGCGCCGCGTCGTCCTTGAGGATGACCTCGACCTTCTTGCCGGCAACGGTGTCGCCGTTCTTCTGCTGATAGAGCTTGATGGCGTTGTTGATCTGCTGGCCGGTCGAAGCCTGACCGCCGGTCATCGGCACGATCAGACCGATCTTGACCGTCTCCTGCGCCTGCGCCACTGCGCCGACAGACAACACGCTGACGGCGGTCACGGTCGCGGAAATCAAATTCCTCAGCATCAATTCCTCCTCTATGCGTGATGTCGGCTCTTCAAGGCCGCAAAGTCATGTCGCCATACGCTGTCGCCCGCGATAACGGAGCCATGTTGACCTGTCAACGGCCGGGTTGACAACACAACGCGGTCTGTTGAACTGCGTAATTCCGACGCATCGTGGCATGCTGCTAAAGTCTAGCCAAGCATCCTCGGGCGGCTCGATTTCCGTTCATTTCAGATTGCAGATCGTATCCAGATGACAAAGCCGGTGATTAATCATGGACGATACGTGCCGGCGCTCATCAACTTTCTGGGCAACAAGCTCGCCGCGGGTGCCTCGAGTGCCTATCGGCGAGAATTCGGCGTCGGTGTCACGGAATGGCGGATACTCTCGAAGCTCGCCAGCGAAGACGCGTGCACCGCACAACAGATCTGCCAGTATTTCGATCTCGACAAGGGTCTCGTCAGTCGCACCCTTAAATCTTTGGTCGATAACGGCAGCGTGACAGTGACCGACGTGGCCGGTGACAACAGGCGCGTCGTCATCCTGACCAAATCCGGCCGCGCGCTGCATGACCGGATCATCGAACTGGCACTCGACCGCGAAAAGGTGCTGCTGGATTGCCTCGATGAGAAGGAAGTCGAACAGCTGATCGACATGCTTGGCCGCCTGCTGGCACAGGCGCCCGCGGTCAATGCGGTGCGGGTTCGCAAACCCGCGACACCGCGGCGCAAGACGACGGCCTGACACAGCGCTGCTCCGTGCGCCCACGCGCCGTCCTTGCCCGCGCCCCAAGCGCGTGCGTGGCGATCCCAGGGTTCTCCCTCAAAATGAGGGAGATGAAGCGCCGAAAGGCGCGACTTGGGTACAGTGCCGCAGCGTGC
>NZ_JBGMOE010000086.1:0-10389 GCF_041424195.1 Tardiphaga sp.
AAAGTGAGTATACGTCAAAAGCGTATCGAGGGTTCGAATCCCTCCCGCTCCGCCAAAACCCGTTGAAATCATTAGATTTTTTCTGGTTTTTGTTGGTCCGTCCGGGTCTCCGTCCGGGTTTATGAGGCGGATTTCTGCGAACCGCTGCGACCACCCGATCAAATTCTGAGACGAGCCGCACGGCCGGCGCGCCTGGCAATGGGAAAGCGTCCGGGAATCTACGCATCTCCCGGGATTCCAAGTGAGCCTAATATCCCTTCAACGGGAGAGTTTTCACATGGGCATTCAAGACATTCTACTGCAGCTTCGCAGTGCGCCAGAGCACTCGCCGCGCTGGTCGATCGATGCGGCAATATCCCTTGCCACAACGCTCGATGCTCGACTGTCCGGTGTGGTCTGTCAGATCGTCATCCCCCGCGTATCGAACTGGCTTGCCGACAAGCTGGTGCATGCCAACGCACTGATCGCGGAGGAAAATGCCAAGAGCCGGGAAAGCGCACGACATCTTCTGGATGAAATGACCACGCGTATTCCGGCCCAATCCCGTGGCGAACAGACCCTGATCGAGTGCACGGAATTCGCCATGTCCCGCGAACTGGCGAAACGCGCGCGGTCTCACGACATCACTGTCGTGCCCATCGATGACGGGCTCGATATCGCGTACGTGGTTCAAGACCTTGTGTTCGAGTCCGGGAGGCCGATCTACCTGATGCCGCGGAGTGGCGGCGGTGGACATCGGCTCGACATCGTTACTGTCGCCTGGGATGGTAGCCGTGCGGCCGCCCGCGCCTTGGCCGATGCGCTCCCATTCTGCAGCCTCGCCAAGACGGTGCGTGTGGCCTGGGTGTCGGGTGATAACGATAAGACAATGTCGGGTTCCGCTGCGGACATCTGCCGCAATCTTGCGTGCCACGGGATCGAAGCAGAAGCGGTCGATATTCCCGCCGATGGCCGCGATGCCGGCACGGCGCTGCTGGCAAATTGCAAGGCTTCGGGAACTGACCTTCTGGTGATGGGCGCCTACGGCCATTCGCGCGCCCGCGAGTTTGTCCTCGGCGGCGCGACCCGCTCCGTCCTGGCATCACCGGATCTTCCCATCATATTATCGCATTGATGGCGGCTGAAAGCTGGCCTGGAGACGAGCGGTGACCCTGTTCAAAGCGCTTTTTGCCAGACCTCACCGCGTGGCGGGGCAGCCGCACTTTCCGGCCAATTATGACGGTACGGGATGCTGGTGGTTCGAGCGAGGCGTCTTGCCGCTCGGCGCCGCCCATGGTTTCAATGTTGATCTGGTCGGCGAGATGCAATGGCAGGATAATCTGAGCGCCCTGACCGGGGGGCGCTGCGAAGAGGGGCATAATTGTCATTTTCCGGCACAGCTCGTCTTCGACGATAATTCGCGCGATCCAAATGCGATCGGCGTGATGATCGACCACCGCGCGGTGGGCTGGGTTCCATCCGAGATGTCGGCCGACATCCGGCCAGCGATCCTTCGGCTCAATCCGGAGGGCAAGCCGGTCACCTGCAAGGCAAAGGTGATGGGAGGTTGGGACCGTGGGCCTGATGATCGCGGATATTTCGGCGTGAAGCTCAGCATTTCGATGCCATTGAAAAGGGCAGTTCTATCGACAGCGACCGGGCCGGCCTGAGAATGAGTCCAAGATAAGTATACATACCAAGTGTCGGGCTCGGTGGGTCGGCGTAGCGGTATTCCATGGACCTGATCAGCAGCGCGGCAGCATGACGGAGAAACTCACACTCGCCTTTCACGGCGCGGCGCGCACGGTCACGGGTTCCTGCATGGAGTTCACACATAGGGGAAAGCGCATCCTCGTGGACTGTGGCCTCTTCCAGGGGTCGCGTACGCTGGAGACGCTGAACCGCAGCGCATTCGCGTTCGACGCGCGCCATGTCGATGCTGTCATCCTGACGCACGCGCATATCGACCATAGCGGTTTACTGCCTCGGCTGGTGGCCGAAGGCTTTACCGGCGACATCTGGTGCACCGAGCCGACCGCCGCGCTGCTCGAATTCATGCTTGCCGATGCGGGGCGCATCCAGGAGGGCGACGCCGCCCGACGTAACCGGCGCAAGGATCGCGCCGACCTGCCGGATATCGAGCCGATCTACACCGAACAAAACGCGATGACTGCTTGGCGACAGACACGGCCGATCCCGCTCGAAGAATGGTTTGAACCCGTTCCCGGTTTCAAGGCGCGTCTGTGGAACGCCGGGCACATATTGGGATCTGCATCGGTCGAGCTGCAGGTCGATGGCACCCATATCCTCTGCTCGGGCGACATAGGGCCTGAACACAAGGCCTTCCACCCCGACCCCGAGAGTCCCGCCGACTTCGATCATGTCATCTGCGAGTCCACCTACGGAGACCGCAAGCGGGAAGACCTAACGATCGTTGATCGCCGCGTCCTGCTGGAGAAGGAAATCACCCAGGCGCTGGCCCGCGGCGGAAACCTTATCATCCCGGTGTTCGCGCTCGAACGGACGCAGGAGCTGCTGCTCGACATGGCCGCGCTGATCGACGCGAAGCGTATCCGGTCCGTGCCCATCTTCGTGGATTCACCCCTGGCCAACAGGGCAACGAGCGTTTTCGCGAAGTTTGCCGATACGCTCGAGGACATGAACGGCGAAAATATCTTCCGCAACACGGCCTTCCATTTCGTCGATGCGACCGCGGAGTCTATCCGGCTCAACAGCGTCTCGGGCGCCATCATCCTGGCGGCGTCCGGCATGTGTGAGGCAGGGCGCATCCGACATCACCTCAAGCACAACCTGTTCAAGCGCGAGGCGACGATATTGTTTGTCGGCTTCCAGGCCGAAGGAACGCTGGGCCGGGTGATCCTCGAAGGCGCCGAACGCGTGCGAATCTGGGGCGAGGATATCGTCGTCCGCGCACAGATCCGCCACATCGAGACCTATTCCGCACATGCCGACCAGGATGGACTGCTCGCCTGGATGGAGGCTCGCCGTCCGATCGGCGGCAGCCTCTTCCTCGGGCATGGAGAAGCCTCGTCGATCGAAACGCTGCGCCAGTTCGCCCAAACCAGGCAGATCGCGTCCTCGATCCTCGTGCCAGAGATCGGAGAGGCCTATCACCTTGCGCCGGCGAAGCCCGCCGCGCGAACCAGGACCGCCGATCCGAGACTTCAGGACGTGATCGGACCCGACTGGCAGAACAGCTATGCCGATTTCGCGACCAAGCTGAAACGAGAGCTCGCGCAAATCAACGACACAAGGGCTCGCGAGCATGCCGTCGCCGACATGCGAGCTGTGCTCGAGAGCTACAAGCATGCCCGCGCAGAACAGTCGGTTCGACGCCACGGCCACGAAAGTCTCCCTTCGGCCATCGGCTGATCTGGACGGGTGGAGGGTACGGAGAATCCCGTAACGACTCCGTATCGGATGGGTGCCACCGTATTTGTGCGGAGGTGCCCCATGGACAAACTCGAAATTCCCTATCTACTCAAGCGAGCGTGTGCGCATCGGCTCCTCGGACAGGTTGCAAAATGCAGCGAGGCGCGGTCGATTCACCGCCAATTCGTCAAGAATTACCAGGGTCTTCTCCTTGCGATTCGCCACACGCGCTTGTCGCCGGTCATCCGTCAGGAGACACTGAATAAGCAACGGCTCGGTCTGCCCGACGAGATTGCGACCATGATCGCCGACAGGAAGGTGGCCTGATGCCGGATAAGACAGAGGCCCGTAGCCGTCTAACCGAGAGACTTGCCGCGTTGATGTCGCAGGTTGGGCGTATCGAAGCCGAACTGGGCCGACCGCTCGACGACGACTTTGCCGAACAGGCGGTCGACCGGGAGGATGACCAGGCGCTGGACACTTTGGAAAGCTCGACGCTCGCCGAGATCGAACTGACCAGGAACGCCATCGCTCGGCTTGGCTCGGGCAGCTACGGGATTTGCACCAGCTGCGGCAATGTCATTGCGGCCGAGCGGCTGAACGTATTGCCCGCGGCTGCTGAGTGCATCGGCTGTGCCAGCACGCGGCATATCGCCAGACCGTGAAGGAAGACCGGAGCGCGGAAGTGCTTTACCAGCGCAAGGATGTTTTCGAGTTCGTACGGCTCCCGATAACGTGCGCTTCGTAAAAACGCTTACGCTCGACTTGATCGATGACAGATTTCCGTTGGTTCGACCTTCTGTTGACGGGAACGATGAACACGGCCCCCCGGAGATCGACGAACCCCTACAGTGGAGAGATTGATTGGGGGCCACCAGCATCGACGCGATCGGAGCGATTGCCCTCTCGCTCACGCTTGGCCTGCTGATCGGTATCCAGCGCGGATGGACGCTGCGTAAAGAGCCGCCGGGCTCCCGCTTCGCAGGCATTCGCACCTTTGGCCTGCTCGGGCTGGCAGGCGGCATGGCCGGTGCCCTCCATTCAAGCGACAGCATTGTCGCAACGATCATCCTCGCTGGAGCGGCCATCCTGGTCCTGCTTGGTTACGCAGAGCTGGCGCGGCGAAGTGGCAAGGTCAGTGGGACAGCGAGTTTGGTGGGCCTGCTGACCCTCGGCTGCGGGTTTCTTGCGACGACCCAGCAAGCGATGCTCGCCACGATCATCGCCGTCGTGATCACCTTGGTACTGGCCTTGCGCCCGCAGCTTCACGTCTGGGTCGAGCGGTTGAGCGAAGCCGAAGTGAATGCGATCGCGCGGTTTGCCCTGATAGCCATGGTTATCCTGCCGCTGCTTCCCGATCGTACCTTTGGCCCCTTCGATGCCTGGAACCCGCGTCAGCTATGGATGGTCGTCGTGATGGTGTCGGGCTTCTCGTTTGCCGGCTATGTTGCCAGCAAGCGGTTGGGGGCATCGCGCGGCACGATCGCGACGGCGGGCGCCGGGGCAATGGTTTCGTCGACCGCGGTGACGGCGGCCCTGGCCACCAGGCTACGCAATATCGACGAGCGCGCTCCCATTCTCATCGCCGGAATCGCTACCGCTTCGACGGTCATGCTGCTGCGCGTGCTCGTCCTGGTGGCGGTGCTCGCACCCTTTGCATTTTCCACGCTGGCGCTGCTTGTCGTTCCCGCCGCGCTCATGAGCGCGGCGGCGACGCTCTGGCATATGCGCATTGCGATGCGGCGTCCGGCCAAACCGACCGAGGAGGTCGCGGTTCGCAACCCATTCGACATCCTGCCAGCCCTCGCCCTGATGGCGCTGGTGATGGTACTCTCGCTGGTCTCGCGCTGGGTGTTGCATAAGTTCGGCGATGCCGGGCTTGCGACCGTCCTTGCCCTGTCCGGCATGGTCGATGTCGATTCCGCCATCATCACCATGGGCGGATTGCCGTCCGGAACACTTGATGCGCGAACCGCAGGCCTCGTGCTCGCAGCGCCCGTCATGCTCAACACGCTCTTCAAGGCAGGAGCGGCGATCAGCCTCGCTGGCTGGACCAGGGGCTGGCAAGCCGCTTTGCCGCTCGTGGCAAGCGTCGCCGCCGGCCTGCTCATGCTGCCGATCGTGCTGCGTCAGGCTGGCTCGTGAGGGCACATCTTGATTCGGCGGCGCGGCCGCATCTGGCGGCGACATTCGAGCACCATGCGCAATGCCATGATATACGCGAACGGGGATATCGATGTTGAAGATCAGGCGCGTGGCAGTCGATACCTATCCTGAAAACACAGCATTCCTGCTACGCTCGGCCGACGGCTATGGCGCGGAGCAGTTTCAGGCCATGCGCAAGATCGAGATCACCGGAGACGCTAGCGGCATTCTCGCAACGCTGGCGATCTGCGACGATCCGAATATCGTCGGCGACGGCGAAATCGGCCTGGGCGAGCAGGCCTTCCGACGACTCGGGCTAGCCGAAGGCGAGAGCGTCTCGATCGCGCAGGCCAAGCCGCCCCGCAGCCTGGAGGCCGTCCGGCGCAAGATCGGCGGCGATGTTCTCAGCGACAGCGAGATCGCTGCCATCATCACCGATGTCGCGGCCTATCGTTACTCGCCGATGGAGATTGGCGCTTTTCTGGTGGCCTGCGCCGGCTTCATGACGACCCAGGAGACACTCGCGTTGACCCGCGCCATGGCCGATGCCGGCGACCGCTTTGACTGGCATGCTCCGCTGGTGGTCGACAAGCATTGCATCGGCGGCATCCCGGGAAATCGCACGTCAATGATCGTCGTGCCGATTGTCGCGGCGCACGGTCTCATCATGCCCAAGACATCGTCGCGCGCGATCACCTCGCCATCCGGGACCGCCGACACGATGGAGGTGCTTGCAAACGTCGATTTGTCGGCGGAACGCATGCGGGCCATCGTCGCGACCGAAAAGGCCGTCCTTGCCTGGGGCGGGCGGATGAACCTGTCCCCGGCCGACGACGTCCTGATCTCCGTCGAGCGGCCACTCCGCATCGACACGTTCGAACAGATGGTCGCATCGATCCTGTCCAAGAAGCTCGCCGCCGGTTCCACCCATATGGTGATCGACATTCCGGTGGGTCCCACCGCCAAGGTCCGTTCGCAGGGCGAAGCCGTGCGACTACGCAAGCTCTTTGAATATGTTGCGCACAAGGTCGGACTGACGGTCGATGTCGTGCTGACGGACGGCTCGCAACCGATCGGACGCGGCATCGGGCCGGTGCTGGAGGCCCGCGACGTGATGGCCGTGCTGCGTAACGATGCGGACGCCCCCGACGATCTGCGCGAGCGGGCGCTGCTGCTGGCGGGACGCGTGCTCGATTTCGATCCTGACCTGGAGGGTGGGCGCGGTTATGCGCGGGCGCTCGACCTGCTGGCATCGGGCAAGGCATTGGCGGCAATGGAACGCCTCGTTGCGGCGCAAGGCGCGCAGACCCAGACGTTCCGTCCGGGCGCGCTGCGCAGCGAAATCCTTGCGGACGAGGACGGCTCGGTCGCTGCGATCGACTGTCACCTGATCGCGCGCATCGCCCGGCTGGCAGGCGCGCCGATGGACAAGGGCGCGGGCATCGATTTGCTGTGCAAGATCGGTGACAGGGTGCGCAGGGGTGAGCCGCTTTACCGGATCCACGCGCAGTCGGAGACCGGCCTGCGCTTTGCCTGCGATCTGGCGGCCGAGGGCTCGGGCTACCGGCTGCTGTCATGATCGCGACGATCCATCATTTCGCCGAATCCCTTCAGGCCGCTCATCGCCTGGCCGACCTGCTGGGTATCGACTGCCGGGCGGTCAACGTCCGTCGCTTTCCCGATGGCGAAAGCCTCGTCCGGGTTGAGGATACGCAGCGCACCGCAATCCTCTATCGCTCGCTCGACCATCCCAACGAGAAACTGGTCGAACTGATGCTGGCGGCTTCGGCCCTGCGGGACCGCGGCGCGAGCCGCATCGTCCTGGTTGCACCCTATCTCGGCTATATGCGCCAGGACATCGCGTTCCAGCCTGGCGAAGCAGTCAGCCAGAAAGTGATCGGCACGCTGCTCGCGGCGCATTTCGACATGCTGGTGACGGTCGATCCGCATCTCCACCGAACCGCCTCGTTAGCGGCAGTTGCCCCGGGGATCGATGCAGTCGCAGTGTCGGCTGCGGAGACATTGGTCGAATTGCTCCGGCCGGAGATAACATCAGCCGTCATGCTGATCGGCCCGGACGCTGAATCCCGGCCCTGGGTCGAAACCGTCGCCGCTCCATTGGGTCTCCAGGTCCTGGTCGGTGAAAAGCGGCGGCTCGGCGATCGTCATGTCCAATTGGAGATAGCCGGTATCGAGCGGGTGCAGGGGCGGACCGTGGTGCTGATCGACGATCTCATCTCGAGCGGTGGCACCCTGGTGCGATGCGCCGAACTGCTCCACGCCGCTGGCGCAACACGCATCGAGGCGGTCGCCACACATTGTCTGGCCAGTCCTCACGATCTCGCGAAACTCGCCGCTGCGGGGGTGGCGCGAGTTCGGTCCACCGATACCGTGGCAGGCCCAACCGCAAGCGTCGCTATCGCGCCAGCCCTTGCCGCAGCGCTTGTGCGATGGGCCCCGACCGCCGCGCAGTGAAAAGAATTGCCGCCGCGCCTGTGCCCGTAAACTCGGCGGGCAGCGCGAACCGTCAGGGCCGGATCGCGACCTTCAACACACCATCCCGCTGGTTGGAGAAAAGTTCATACGCGCTCTCGATGTCGTCGAGCGCGAAACGGTGAGTGACAAGGGCCCCGGTGTCCACGCGCCCTGAAGCCACGACGTCCATCAGCCGCCGCATCCGTTCCTTGCCGCCCGGGCAGAGCGTAGTGACGATCCGGTTGTCGCCGAGGCCCGCGGAAAAGGCATCGATCGGGATGCGAAGGTCCTCCGAATACACGCCGAGCGAGGAGAGCGTGCCGCCCGGCCGCAGCACGCGCAAGGCTGCCTCGAAAGTGGCCTGCCGCCCAAGCGCCTCGATCGAGACATCGACGCCGCGGCCATCGGTGATCCTGCGAATTTCATCGACCGGGTCGACCTTGCTGAAGTCGACGACATGATCCGCCCCCATCGCGCGGGCTATCGCCAGCCTTTCGGGCAGGGTATCGACCGCAATGATGGTGGTCGCGCCCATCAACTTTGCGCCAGCGGTGGCGCACAGGCCGATAGGCCCCTGCGCGAATATGGCGACCGTGTCGCCGATACGGATGCGGCCGGATTCTGCGCCGCTGAATCCGGTCGAGAGGATGTCCGGGCACATCAGCACCTGCTCGTCGGTGAGGCCGTCGGGCACCGGCGAGAGGTTGGCCATCGCATCGGGCACGAGCAGGTACTCCGCTTGCGCACCGTCGATCGTATTGCCGAACCGCCACCCTCCCATCGCTTTCCAGCCATGATCATGTGCGCCGCCGCATTGCGAGTGGAAGCCGCACAGAGATGCATTCGAGGTGCCCGACGGCGTGATCGCGCCGGCGATCACGCGCTGACCCTCGCGATAGCCGACGACCGCCGAGCCGAGCTTTTCAATGATGCCGACCGGCTCGTGTCCCACCGTCAGGCCCCGCGCAACAGGATATTCGCCCCTTAGGATATGGACGTCAGTCCCGCAGATCGTGGTGGTCGTCACTCGGATGAGCGCATCCAAAGGCCCGACATCCGGCACCGGTTTTTCCCCCAGGATGATTCGACCGGGCTCGAGGAAAATGGCGGCTTTCATCTTCAGTGCCATGAGTCAGAACTCCATCGACGCGGACGAACCGCACATTGGCTTATGTCCAACGCCACCCCGGGGTCTCTACGTGACGTTGCGTAGCCCTTGGTCTGCGCTTCCACACTTCCCGGCACGCCGTGAGACTACGTATGCCCGGCTGCTGAGCGAAGCGGTAAGCCATCCCTCAACAAAGAGGATTCGAACTTTTCGGTCCCTTCCACATCTTGTGAATTGCAGCGCCAGCCGGCGGCGGGCGTCCCCGCAGTGAAGAGGATCAAGCCAAGTCATGAACGACAGTTCGCTGACCAGTGTCCCACAATTTCTGGTCGAGCCCACCCGTTTCCTGTTCTTCACGGGCAAAGGAGGCGTGGGCAAGACGTCCATCGCAAGCGTAGCCGCCCTTTCGCTTGCCGATCGCGGCAAATCGATCCTTCTCGTCAGCACCGACCCTGCCTCCAATCTCGACGAAATACTGGACGTACCCTTGACCAATCAGCCGGTCGCGGTGCCGAATGCTGTCGGTCTGGACGTCCTGAACATCGATCCGACCATCGCGGCAGAAGCTTATCGCACGCGCGTGCTTGCTCAGATGGAGGCCAATGCAAGCGCTCAAGAACGTGATACAGTTCGTGAGCAGCTTTCGGGCGCCTGTACGACCGAGATTGCGGCATTCGACGAATTCGTCGGCCGCCTTGCCGATGCTGATGGCACCTATGATCACATCATCTTCGACACCGCGCCGACGGGGCATACGCTGCGACTGCTCAGCTTGCCGAAAGCGTGGAGCGGCTTCCTCGCGGAAAATGACCAGGGCGCCTCGTGCCTGGGACCGCACTCGGGACTCAAGACGCAGGAGGAACGCTTCAGAAAAGCCATGGCGGCGCTGTGCGATCCCGCGGCGACAACCGTCATTCTCGTGACGCGCCCGGAACAGGGCGCGATTGCCGAAGCGGGTCGAACCTCGACCGAGTTAGCGACGCTGGGGCTCGGCAACCAGCATCTTGTGGTGAACGGCCTGTTCCGCGCCAGCGACCCGTCCGATGCGACGGCGGCGTCGCTGGAGGCGCAGGGACGGGAGGCGCTGGCGGAGATGCCGGTCGTGCTCCGAAAGCTTCCACGCGACGACATAGCGCTGTGCCCTTTCGAGATGATGGGCCTGGACGCGCTGCGTTCAGTCCTTTGCTCCGGCCCATTGTCGGGGAGCCGTGGCGGACCTGCCGTTGCTGCGCCTTGGGTCGGCGACCTGCCCGGCCTCGATCGACTGATCGACCTGCTCGCAGCGGACG
>NZ_JBGMOE010000087.1:0-1616 GCF_041424195.1 Tardiphaga sp.
AGACCCAGGGTCTTGACCTTCTCTTCTTCCTTGATCAGATCTTCGATCTGCACCAGGAACCACGGGTCGATCATGTTCATGCCGAAGATGTCTTCGACGGTCATGCCGGCGCGGAAGGCGTCCGCCACGTACCAGATACGCTCGGCGCCCGGCACGGTCAGCTCGCGCTTGAGGATGCTCATGCTTTCCGGATTGCTCAGGTCGAGCTTCTCGTCCAGACCGCAAACACCGACTTCCAGACCGCGCAGGGCTTTCTGCAGGGATTCCTGGAAGGTGCGACCGATGGCCATGACTTCGCCGACCGACTTCATTTGAGTGGTCAGGCGTGCGTCTGCGTTGGCGAATTTCTCGAAAGCGAAACGTGGCAGCTTGGTCACGACGTAGTCGATCGACGGCTCGAAGGACGCCGGAGTCTTGCCGCCGGTGATGTCGTTCGACAGTTCGTCGAGGGTGTAGCCCACAGCCAGCTTGGCCGCGACTTTGGCGATCGGGAAACCGGTGGCTTTCGAAGCCAGTGCCGAGGAACGCGATACACGCGGGTTCATCTCGATCACGACCATGCGGCCGGTGTCCGGGCAGATGCCGAACTGAACGTTGGAACCGCCGGTCTCCACGCCGATCTCACGCAGTACCGCCAGGGAGGCGTTACGCAGAATCTGGTATTCCTTGTCGGTCAGAGTCTGTGCTGGAGCCACAGTGATCGAGTCACCAGTGTGCACGCCCATCGGGTCGAAGTTTTCGATGGAGCAGACGATGATGCAGTTGTCGTTCTTATCGCGGACAACCTCCATCTCATATTCTTTCCAACCGATCAGGGATTCGTCGATCAGCAGCTCTTTGGTCGGCGACAGGTCCAGACCACGGGCACAGATTTCTTCGAACTCTTCACGGTTGTACGCAATACCGCCACCGGTACCGCCCATGGTGAAGGACGGACGGATGATGCATGGGAAGCCCAGGGTCTCGAGGACCGCATTGGCTTCTTCCATGCTATGGGCGATACCCGAGCGCGGGCAGGCCAGGCCGATGGACTTCATGGCCTTGTCGAAACGCGAACGGTCTTCAGCCTTGTCGATGGTGTCGGCATTGGCGCCGATCATCTCTACGCCGAACTTCTCCAGAACGCCTTCGCGCTCCAGATCCAGGGCGCAGTTCAGGGCAGTCTGGCCACCCATGGTTGGCAGCAACGCGTCCGGACGCTCTTTCTCGATGATCTTGGCAACCGTCTGCCATTTGATCGGCTCGATGTAGGTCGCGTCAGCCATCGCCGGGTCGGTCATGATGGTGGCCGGGTTGGAGTTCACCAGGATGACGCGGTAACCCTCTTCGCGCAGGGCCTTGCAGGCCTGGGCGCCGGAGTAGTCGAATTCGCAGGCCTGGCCGATAACGATCGGGCCAGCGCCGAGAATCAGGATGCTTTTTATGTCTGTACGTTTTGGCATGGGTTTGTCACTCAAATCCGCAGGTCAGTCGGCAAGCCGTCTTGAACAATCTTTAGAGAGCCCGCGAGGGCCACCGGGTTTCGGGGCCGCCCGCAGGCTGCTCAGTCAGCGTCGCTTGGCCATCTCATTGATGAAACGGTCGAACAGCGGCGCTACGTCGTTCGGGCCCGGGCT
>NZ_JBGMOE010000088.1:0-10185 GCF_041424195.1 Tardiphaga sp.
AAAACTACTTTGCCAACGCCGGATACGCTTCAATAAAAACGTGAAACGCTCTAGGACCAGTGGCGCGGCCAGGCGCGGCCTGCCGCATAACGATGCCAGACCAGCGCGAAGCTCGCGAGCAGCAGTGCGCCGACCAGGACCGGCGCGAGCAGGAACGTCCAGGGCAGTGCGTGGGAGACGACAAGCAAGGGGTTGATCCCGGCAGGCGGGTGGAATGTGCCGGTGACATACATCGCCAGCACAGCGAGACCGACTGCCATGGCGGCCGCCCAGCCATGCGGCCCGGTCAGTTTGAGCACCACCAGCCCCACCAGCGTCGCGATGAGGTGCCCTCCGACCAGCGCGCGCGGTTGCGCCGGCTCGGCTTCCGGGGAGCCGATCACGAGGACGATCGAGGTCGCAAAAGGGATGATGACCAGCGGATAATGCGCAACGGTCGAGAAGAACTCCATTACACCGATGGCAATCCCGGCCCCCAGCCCGGCGACGGCACCAGCCAGCGCATTGCGGTGATTGTTGCGACGGATCGCATTCGCGGCACGCCGCAGCCAGTCCCGGTTCATGGAAGCCCTGCCCCAAAAGAAAAAGAGGCGGCAGATTGCTCTGCCGCCCCCTTTGATCTCAGTCGAAGTTCTTACTTCAGGTTCGACATCGCGGTCAGGTCAGCCGAGAGCTTGACGATGCCGGTCGCGCCGCACCAGCTCGAGCCAGCGCCGCCCGGGTTGATCGCGGTGACGTTGTTGGTGCCCGAAGCGGTGAAGTCCGAGGTGAAGGCGTTGCAATCACCCTTGGACAGGTTGGTGTCCGAGTAACGCAGGTCCAGCGTGAACACCTTGTAGGTGAAGCCGATGCCGACGTTCCAGGTGTTGTAGTCGGCATACTTGATGCCGCGTGGGAACTGTGCGGTGCCGTAGAAAGCATCCGAGGTGCCCAGCCACTGGCGACCGAATTCACCCGACACGTAAGAGCCGATGCCGGTCGAACCGAACCAGGTCGACGGCGCGATCACCTTACCGGTGATCGAAGCATAGGTGCCGTCTGCGCCGGTGTTGAGGAAGTTCGGCGAGTAGAAGGCGTTACCGCCGAGCGAGAAGTAGTCATTGAAGGTGTAGTTCAGCTTGGCATAGCCCTCGTAGAAGCTGACGTCCTTCTTCATGACATTGCCGTTGGCGAGCACCGAAGCACCGACCGGGCATACGTTGGGAAGGGTACCGCCGGCGGTCGGCGTGTCGATGCACTGGCCACCCGGATAGCCGTAGTACCAGAAGCCGAAGTCGAATGCTGCCGCGCCCCAGGTCGGACGGATACCGAAGTAACCGTCGAGTTCCATCGCAGCGCGGTTGGCGAAGGAGATGCTCTCACCGGAGACACCGGCGTAAAGCTGAACGTCCTTGGTGATGTTGTAGCGCGGCTCGAAATAGGCGGCGACAGAACCCTTCTGGCCGTTCGACTGGGTGACACCGCGGAACACGTAATTGCTCATGATCGCGCTGCCGAAAGCGAAATCCCAAGGATTGAAGGCTTCAATCGGCGGAGCCTTCTTGTACATCTTCGCGCCCAGGTCGGCTGCCGAAGCCGCGCTCATCCCCATGGCGAGCACCGCAGCAGACACGACAACAATCTTCTTCATGACATTCCCCATCACTTTTGAAACCAGAGGCAGTTCCGTGTCCGAAAGACGGCGAGACCGCGACGTTCATCGACTGGACGCAACTCTGGGGCGTGGAACCCGAGCGGTGAAGAAAAAAAAACGAGCAAATGCCGCCTAAATAGGCGTTCTGACGTTTCCGTGAGAGGTTGTGGCGCGGTGTTGCAAAAGCACAACGCTTTTGGAGGGATTCCGGCCCGGAATACCCAGCAAGGAACGACCAGCGGTCGGGAATTGCGGATCATCACCCTGTCACCAGCAGATCGATCCACACCCATGAGGGCCTGCCGGAGCGGGATCGTCCGAATCGCCTGCAAAATCGGGAAACGGCATCGGTTGAAGCGCGCGATTCGCGACGGCGCCAGGCCAAGCAAAAAACCGCAACGGCGAGCGCTGCGGTTTTCCGGAGTTTATCGGCAAGTCGGGAACGCGGACTGAATCCGGTTCGACTATCTGGTTTCGTCGTGATCGGGCGACGTATCGCCAGGAGATTCGATCGCCGTCGTCTCGCCTGAAGAATGCCCTTCGACCGGTGAGGGATCATGTTCCCCCGCCGCCCAGCTCGACGTCTCGGCGGCAGGCGCCGTCATCGGCGGTTCGACCGGCTTCGGCTTGGAGACGCGCGGCTTGCGCGGCGGCTTCGGCGGCATCGCAACCGGCACCGACGCCTCGACCACGGCCGGCGCGGGCGCCGTGCTGGTTAGGAGCGCGGATGGAACCTTCACGCTCTTCTTGGCAGCTTTCTTTGGTGTCGCTTTCTTGGCGGCCTTTTTCGGCGCGGCCTTCTTCACGGCCTTCTTGGCGACAGCTTTCTTCGGCGCCTTTTTGGCGACCTTCTTGACGGCTTTCTTGGCCGCCTTCTTTACGGTCTTCTTGGCTGATTTCTTCGCGGATTTCTTGGTGGCCTTCTTGGCCGCTTTTTTCACAGTCTTTTTCGCTGATTTCTTGGACGTCTTCTTGGAGGACTTCTTGGCGGGCTTAGCCGCCATCAAAAGCTTCTTCTGCTTTTTCTTGTCCTTCTTGTCCTTTTTCGACTTCTTGCCTTTAGCCATCGTGGTCCTCCTGTTGGCGCCGATCCAAAAGGGACCAGCGTTTCAAGTCTTCCGCGCCAGCGCGGGGCCAGTTTAACGCGGGGCCGATGTCACATAAGATCAGTTCAATCCTGGCCTGGGACCGCCTGTCGCCCAATCGAGAAGCTCAATCGTATGTACGACCGGGACTGATGTCCCTCCGGCGATCTGAACCATGCAGCCGATGTTGCCGGCAGCGATGATATCCGGCTTGACCATCGCGATGTTGGCGATCTTTCGATCGCGCAACCGGCTCGCAATATCAGGCTGGAGAATGTTGTACGTCCCCGCCGAACCGCAACACAAATGGCTCTCTGGGATATCTTTCACCACGAATCCGTTCTTGGAAAGCAATTCTTTGGGAGCCTGTGTGATTTTCTGCCCATGCTGCAGCGAACACGCCGAGTGATAGGCGACGACGAGGTCGCTTTGTTTGTCAGGCTTCGGCAGATCCATGGCGCTGACATACTCGCTGATATCTTTCGTCAGCGCAGAGACCTTGGCGGCCGGCACGGCGAATTCCGGGTCCTCGCGCAGCATGTAGCCATAGTCCTTTATGACAGTCCCACAACCGGACGCGGTGACCAGGATGGCGTCGAGACCGCCGCGGTCCGCCTCCCCAAGCCAGACGCCGATATTGGCTTTTGCCCGTGCCAGCGCGTCACCATCGCGCCCGAGATGATGGGTGAGCGCACCGCAGCACTGCTCGTCCCGAACCAGCACCACCTCGATGCCATGGCGGGTGAGAAGGCTGATCGCAGCCTGATTGATGCGCGGCGCAAGCACCTGCTGGGCGCATCCCTGCAGGAGCGCCACGCGACCACGACGGGCGCCGATAGCGGGAAATACGCTGCCAGCGGATGGGCCGGCAGCAGGTAACTGCTTCGGCGCCATGGTCAGCATCGCTTTCACGCGGCTAAGCAGATTCGGGCTGGATTGCTTGCTGGTGGAAGGCAGCAACGCCGCCAGCGGGCGCGCCAGTCGCGCCATGGTCATGCTCAGGCGAAACAGACCGGGGCGCGGCAGCACCCAGGCCAGCACGTCACGCAACAACCGTTCCGATAGCGGCCGGGTGTAGTCCTTCTCGATCTTGACCCGCGCCTGATCGACCAGATGCATGTAGTTCACGCCGGACGGGCAGGTCGTCATGCAGGCGAGACAAGAGAGGCAGCGATCAACATGCTTGACAACCTCCTGCGTCGGTTTCTGATCCTTCTCCAGCATCTCCTTGATCAGATAGATGCGGCCGCGCGGACTATCCAGTTCGTCGCCGAGCAGCACATAGGTCGGGCAGGTCGCCGTGCAGAAACCGCAATGTACGCATTTGCGCAGAATCTTGTCGGCCTCGGCGATATCCGGATCGGCGAGCTGGGTCGGGGTGAATTCGGTTTTCATGTCGCCTGTCCACGCGACATCCGGCCGCGATTGAGAATGTTCTTCGGATCGAAGCTGTTGCGTACGCGCTCACCCAACGCCGCGATGCCTTTGGGCTGCGGGTGAAATACGTCGATGGCACGGCGCACGGATTCCGGCGCACGGATCAGCATCGCATGACCGCCAGCCGCATTGACCAGCTTGCGAAGTTGCACCGCCTGCGCATCGGCCGATGGCGGCAGCGCCGCCCAGATCAGGCCACCGCCCCAGTCATAGATCACCTCGCCTTGCGAGCCTTTCGCAATGGCCTGGCCAAGCGTACCGCCGGATGCCGGCGGCGTCACGATGCGCCATACCGGCCACATCGCGCGCGGGCCGCTGGCTGCGAATGGCGTCACATCCCGGACACCCGCCCACAGGGCCGCGGATTGAGCATCTTCCAGTATCTCGGCGCTGCCGAATGCTTTCAGCGCGACGCTCAACGATATCGCGCGATGCGACGCCGATGCCGTGATGCCCTCGAGGCGGATCAGCGTCACCGGCTGGTCGGGCGATGCTATCTCGGCAAGCGCCCCCTGCGTGGTGCGCAACGCCGAACCCGGCAGATGCGCCGCACCCGACACATCGAAGGGCGAGCCCAGCGCCGCCGTCATCGCCTTGTTCGCGGCGATGTCATCGAGCCCGCGCACCACCAGCGTACGCTCACTCTCCGCGCGCGGCATCACCTTCAGCGTCACCTCGGTCATCACGGACAGAGTGCCCCACGCGCCGGCGAGCAGCTTGCAGACATCGTAGCCGGTGACATTCTTCACCACCCGGCCGCCCGCCTTGTAGCTGTCGCCGAACCCCGACACCGCATGCACGCCGAGCAGATGATCGCGGGCGCCCCCGGCCTGAATGCGCCGTGGCCCGGCGAGCCCGGCCGAGATCATGCCTCCTATGGTGCCGATATCCAGCGTTCCCAGGAGCTGTGACGTGTTCATCGGTTCGAACGAAAACTGCTGATTCTTGGAATCGATCAGCGAGAGCACGTCGGCCATCGGCGCGCCGGCCTGTACGGTGAGGATCAATTCGTTCGGCTCATAGGACGTCACGGCGTTCAGCGCCGACACGTCGAGCACCGCATTGGTCGCAATGGGCTGGCCGACCATGCGCTTGCTGCCGTGCCCGACAATCTCCAGCGGTTGTTCGCTCGCAATTGCCGCGCGTACCGCCTGCTCGACGTCCTGAGCGTCTCTGACTTTCAAAATATCCACGGATGCGTCCAACTAAAATCGCGGCAGATCGGGAAACGCCAGCTTGCCGCCATGCACATGCACGCGACCGAGTTCGGCGCAGCGATGCAGTGTCGGAAACACCTTGCCGGGATTGAGCAGACCCTGCGAGTCGAAGGCGCATTTGATGCGTTGCTGCTGGTTGAGATCGACCTCGCTGAACATCTCCGGCATCAGGTCGCGTTTCTCGATGCCGACGCCGTGCTCGCCGGTCAGTACGCCGCCGACCTCGACGCACAGCCTCAGAATATCTGCGCCGAAATCCTCGGCGAGCTGCAGCTCTCCGGGCTTGTTGGCGTCGTACAGGATCAGCGGATGCAGATTGCCGTCCCCCGCATGAAACACATTGGCGACGCCGAGGCCGTATTTGGCTGACATCTCCTTCATGCGCCGCAGCACCAGTGGCAGCGCGGCACGCGGGATGGTGCCGTCCATGCACAGATAGTCCGGCGAGATGCGACCTACTGCAGGGAACGCCGCCTTGCGACCGGACCAGAACAGCAGCCGTTCCTGCTCGGAAGTCGAGATCTGGCAGGTGGTCGAGCCACAGCCGAGCGCTATTGTCTCGACGCGCTTGATGAGTTCATCGACTTCGACACCGGGGCCATCGAGCTCGATGATCAGCAGTGCCTCGACGTCCAGCGGATAGCCTGCATGGACGAAAGCTTCCGCGGCATGGATCGCCGGCTTGTCCATCATCTCCATGCCGCCGGGAATGATGCCGGCGCTGATGACATCGGCAACACATTGCCCGGCCTGCTCCACCTCCGCAAAGCCGATCATCAGCGCGCGCGCCGTCTCCGGCTTCTGCAGGATACGCACGGTGATTTCGGTTATGACACCCAGCAGACCTTCGGAACCGGTGATGATCCCCATCAGGTCGTAGCCCGATGTCTCCGCCGTCTTGCCGCCGACGCGAATGACTTCGCCCGACATCAGCACGATCTCGCAGCCGAGCAGATTGTTGGTGGTCATGCCGTATTTCAGGCTGTGCACGCCGCCGGAATTCTCCGCGACATTGCCGCCGATCGAGCAGGCAATCTGCGACGACGGATCCGGCGCGTAGTAGAAGCCCGCATGGGCCACCGCCTGGCTGATGGCGAGATTGGTGACGCCGGGCTCGACAACCACGGCGCGGTTATCGAAATCGATCTCGCGCACGCGCTTGAACTTGCCAAGACCAAGCAGCACCGCATCGGCCAATGGAAGTGCGCCACCGGACAGTGACGTGCCCGAACCGCGGGGCACCACCTTGATGCCGTTCTCATGGCAATATTTCAGAACTTTGGAGACCTGCTCGGTCGTATCGGGCAACACGACGACCATCGGCGGCTGGCGATAGGCCATCAGCCCGTCCGACTCATAGGGCAGCATCTCGGCAGAGCTGGAGATCACGCCCTCGCCCGGCACCAGCTTGCGCAGCGCAGCGACAATGGCCTCGCGCCTTGCGAGGACAGCCTGATCCGCCGCCGGCATCATGATGGTCATTGAACGCGCACTCCCGAAGATCGCAGCGATCACCCTGCTGCTTTGCCATGAATCAACCACGTCCAGGCCGCTTTGGGTAGCTTACCAAAGCATGACGCGCCACATGGCGCCGCGACGCGCGGCGGCAGCCATCGCACTTGTGGACTACTCGGAGCGTGTGCAACAAACTAAACTGGAAAGCCAACAAACAAAAAGAGCCATCTATGAAGTCTGTCACTTTCGGCGCCCTGATCGTTCTCGCCGCCTCGACCGCCTCTTCCTTCGCACTTGCACAGGACGTCGCCGCCGGGAAGTCCTCCTTCAACAAATGCCTCGCCTGCCACGCCATCGGCGACAACGCCAAGAACAAGGTCGGTCCGGAACTCAATGGATTGAACGGTCGCAAATCGGGAACCGCCGAGGGCTATTCATACTCGGACGCCAACAAGAATTCCGGCATCACTTGGGATGAAGCGACGTTCAAGGAATACATCAAGGACCCGAAGGCCAAGATCCCGGGCACCAAGATGGCCTTTGCCGGCATCAAGAAGGAATCCGAGGTCAACGACCTGTGGGCATTCCTCGCGCAGTTCGACAAGGACGGCAAAATCAAGCCGTAAGCGCTGGAGCCTTTTGTTTTGACGCGTTTTCTGTTTTGACGCGTTTTCTTGACGCGAACCGGCGCCCGCCTGGTTGGAAAACGCGCTAGGCGCCGGCCGCCATCTTGGTCGGAAGCACGGCCTGCACCACAAGCCCGCGTGCGCGGGCATCCATCACGCCAACGGCGCGCAGCGCCAGCAGCGTGACGGTCTGTACCGCGTCGCGCAGCTTGGCCTGATCTTCGAGATTGTCGGGCGCCATCGGCCCGACCAGCGCTTCATGCAGGGCGCCGAGCAAGGCCGCGGCCGCGAGCGCCGTATCCTGCGCCGGCAAATGACCGGCGCGAATGGCGGCCGCGATGCGGGATTCGATCTCGCCAGCAATCTCGCGGCGACTGGCCAGCCGCGACTCCGTCACATCGACCTCGACCGGCTCGGCCAGGATGCCCCACGATAATTTGCGGTGAGAAACGACATGCACGGCCACCGTGGTCACCGCCGCGGCCAGCGCCGACGACGGCCCCGGCGCAGCATCGGCAGCCCGGCGGATCGCCGCGAGCTCGTCGCGCGACACGTCGGCAATGAGTTCGGAAATCAGGTCGGCCTTGGACGGGAAATACCGATAAACCGTGCCCGCTGCGACATTAGCGCGAACCGCAACCGGAGCGATCTGAACCGCCGCCATGCCCCCTTCGGCGCAAGTTTCACGTGCCGCCGCCAGAATCGCACTGCGCCGTGCTGCAAGCCGCTTCACAACTTGATGGGTCCGTCGGTAAACCATGGGCGTTCTCATCCCCGGCACCCCTTGGCCAACCTGACGGCTGTCACAAATAAGGTGCGTAACTTCAAGGTTTTGAGCGAGCTTGAGGGTGCCCGCGATAAGAACTGAACACTAGTTCAGACTCATTGACAAGGTATTTTGCGCATAGCGGGATTCAACTTTTCGGGTAGAGCTAGCCGCCAAATCCGAGCGCGCGGGCGGCCGCGGCCACCGCCATGCCGGTGATGACGGCAATGAAGTCGTTACGGCGGACGATGGTCACTGCCATCGCGGCAAGAATCGCGAAAACCACCACCGGCCCGCCATTGACGGCCACAGGGAGCGCGGCGGCAACGATGATTGAGCCCGGCAATGCATCGAGCATCCGGCGCACCCGCGGCGTGACGTTAACGTAGCCCATCAGCCAGTAGCCGCCGAGGCGCGAGGCCACGGTGACCGCGGTCATGACCGCGAAGGCGATCACCACATCGCTGCGCAGAAAGTCAGTCATGCTGCGGCTCCCACCGGATGCCGCGGTTCGGGCTCGTCCATGAGCCCGGCACTGATCGCGCCCGACAGCGCACCGGCGATGATGAACCACCAGCCAGCGGCCAACCAGTGAACGACGAGGGCCACGATCCCGGAGACCACCCACGGGATCGCCCGGCGCGGTCCCTTCCAGGCTGGAACGAGCATGGCCGCGTAGAAGGCAGGCATGACCAGATCGACGCCGTATTTCTTCGGATCCGTCAGTTGCTCGGCAAGCACGAAGCCCGGGATCGCGGCGACCAGCCAGACCAGATAGAGCACGATGCCGCCGCCGACATAGAACCAGGCATCGGCGCCGCCGTGATCGCGATAGCGCATCGCCGCGAGCCAGCCGCCATCGGTCACCAGCAGCATCGAGGGATAGGCCTGCCATGACGGCAATGTGCCGAACCACGGCCGCAGCGTCGCGCTCATGAGCATGAAACGGACATTGACCGTGAGCGTGAGCAAAGCCAGCGTCGCGATGGTACCGGGCGTCAGCACGCTCGGCCAGGACTGCACGGCGACGAATTGCGACAGGCCGCCATAGACGGTGCCCATCATGACAATGACTTCGGCCAGCGAAAAGTTCTTCTGCGCACAGAGTGCGCCGAACGCCATGCCGAAGGCCAGCGTGCCTGGCAGCATCGGCCCGATGGCGATGATGCCCGGCACGATAGCGGCCTTCGACCAGTATGCCGGCGCCTTGGCAATGTGGGTGCTGGGCATGATCGATCCGTGTGATGCAGCATGGGTGCTGCCATCACACATTTAGGTCAAGCCACGCGATCTCATAAGGGCCATGCACGCTTGGATATGAGACCAAAGACTACTCCCAGTTCAGCGCGCCGCCGTTCTGATACTCGATCACACGCGTTTCGAAGAAGTTCTTCTCCTTCTTCAGGTCCATCGCTTCCGACATCCACGGGAATGGATTTTCCGTTTCCGTAAACACCGGCGCGAGACCTATCTGCGCGCAGCGGCGGTTGGCGATGAAGTGCATATAGGTTTCGCACAGCGCCGCATTCAGCCCGAGGAAGCCGCGCGGCATGGTATCCCGCCCATAGGCCGCCTCGAGCTCGGCGGCGGTGCGGATCATGTCGCGGATTTCTTCCTGGAATGCCTTGGTCCAGAGATGCGGATTCTCGATCTTGATCTGATTGATGACGTCGATGCCGAAATTCAGGTGAATGGATTCATCGCGCAGGATGTACTGATACTGTTCGGCGATGCCGACCATCTTGTTGCGGCGGCCGAGCGACAGGATCTGCGCGAAGCCCGTGTAGAACCACATGCCCTCGAAGATCACGTAGAAGGCGACGAGATCGCGCATGAAGGCCTGATCGGTCTCCGGCGTGCCGGTCTTGAAATCGGGATCGTCGAGATGCTGGGTGTGCTTGAGCGCCCAGGCCGCCTTCTCGGTGATCGACGGCACCTCGCGATACATGTTGAACAGTTCGCCCTC
>NZ_JBGMOE010000089.1:0-10131 GCF_041424195.1 Tardiphaga sp.
ACCAACTGCTGTAACGTCGAAATAGTTCTTGCCATGCGGACGCCATCCATCGATGATGGTGTGGATGACACCCACTTCCGGCATCGAGTGTGCCACAATTGTTGCCGAGGCAACAGCAAGGGGAGTCATCCACAATGCATCCTATCACCATCGGTCTCGATCTTGCCAAGCACGTTTTCCAAGTGCATGGCGTTGATGCTGCAGGCAAAGTCATCGTCCGAAAAAAGCTCCGCCGGTCGGAGCTGATTGATTTCTTCAGAAGAATTCCACCGTGCCTGGTCGGCATAGAGGCTTGCGGTACAGCGCATTATTGGGCTCGTGAATTGTCTCTGCTCGGGCACGATGTTCGTCTGATGCCGCCAGCTTACGTGAAGCCCTATGTTAAACGAGGCAAAAACGACGAGGTTGACGCCGAGGCGATCTGCGAGGCCGTCACCCGGCCGACGATGCGGTTCGTCCCGATCAAGAGCGCCGAACAGCAGTCGATCCTGATGCTGCACCGGACACGAGACCTTCTCGTGCGCCAACGCACGATGCTGGTCAATTCGTTGCGGGGGCAGCTGGCCGAGTTCGGGCTGATTGCACCCCAGGGCATTTGGCGCATTCCCGAACTCCAGGCATTGGCCCAAGACACCGACAGTTCGGTGCTACCTGATCTCGCGCGAGCTTGCGCCGAACTGATCTTGATGCAGATCCAGGACTTGCAGGCGAGAATCAAAACCATAGAGCGCACACTGATGGCTCGCCACCACGCCAACGAAATGAGCCTGAGGTTGGCCACAATACCCGGCATCGGCGTCATCACCGCCACAGCCATGGTCGCGACCGTGGTCGACGCCAGCGCGTTTAAATCCGGGCGGCACTTCGCGGCCTGGATCGGCTTGGTGCCGCAGCAAAACGGAACCGGCGGCAAGGTCCATCTTGGCCGGATCTCGAAGAAGGGCGAGCCTTACCTGAGACGCCTGCTCGTTCTCGGCGCGACGGCCGTGGTCCGCTACGCCCGCAACAAGCCGGACTTTGCGGGGTGGGTAAACGCGCTGTTGGCACGTCGACCGGCGCGCGTCGTGACAGTCGCCGTGGCCAACAAGCTTGCGCGCATTGTTTGGGCTATCATGCAGCGTGGCGGGTCATTCCGGGAGAGATCGTTCGGCATTGCCTGAAGCGACTTGCTCACGAAAGTGGCTTGCCAACGAAGAGCCGAAAAATATAATTCGATTTACGATCACACGAATTGGTAGGAGCGACAACGACGTAATGGCATCCGGTCGATAAACCGAGGATCAGGACGCCCCGTACCTGTGCACGGACTTCGAGTCCGTTAACGATGATTGGGACCCGATCAGCGGACAGCCATTAAGGCCCGCGGTTCATATGATGATCCGCACCATGAGGCCGGACAGATGACCGCAACGACCAACTGCCGCGACGTCGAAATAGTTCTTGCCATGTGGGTGTCATCCACAGATGCACAGGTGTGGTCCCTGCCTCCTTGCGCTTCTGGCTGCATTCAAGTGAACAAGACAAATGAATATGGTTGCATAGATTTGCGTAGATGCGGATTGCTTCCTATCTCCACACGACGAAATTGGGAGATGGCTGATGGCAACCAACAAGGAAATCGAGGCTGGAGCCAAATCAATTGCAGAGGATTTGGCGCTTCCGGGCGGTCGCCAGAAGAAGCTGGCACGTGTCGTGGAAAACTATCTTGACTGGTTCGATGCGGCCGAGGCCCGCGGCCTGACGTTGAATGATATGATCGGGCTGCTGTTTGCCGCCGGTGCAAAAGGCCGAAATGGCCGGCCGATTTCTATCGGCACGCTGTCGTCCGCTATATGGCGAAAGCGCCGGAAAAGTCAGGCGCCTGTCCCGGCGACACGAACTCGGTCCAAGACGCGGGCCACGCCGGCGCGGCGCGACCTGAAGAGAGGAACCGGTGGCCGCAGCGATCTCGCTGATGACAAGCCGCCAACACCCGCTACGGCAGACAAGGCTTCTAGGATGCCGAAAAAGCGTCCGCCGGTTATGGGACCAGCGCCGCCTGCGCCGCGATTAATGCCCAAGGTTGAGACGCGCAGGCCGCCGCGATCCGAAGCAATATCAAAGTCAGAGACGCTGGCCTTCATGAAACGAGCGGC
The DNA here is from genome assembly GCF_041424195.1 of Tardiphaga sp. Classification (NCBI taxonomy): domain Bacteria; kingdom Pseudomonadati; phylum Pseudomonadota; class Alphaproteobacteria; order Hyphomicrobiales; family Nitrobacteraceae; genus Tardiphaga; species Tardiphaga sp. The sequence goes on from NZ_JBGMOE010000089.1 coordinate 2,136, forward strand.
ATCCATTCGACGCACTCGGAACGATTAGGACGTCTGCCCCTGCTTCTGGTTCGCGGCAGTCTGAAAATCCCCAATTCGGCCGTTCGCAGATCAACCAGCTCCCGCCGCGGCTAGTCTTGAATCGATATTAACGGGCGTCGCGGTCGAACAGGACGGACACTTCGACTTTCAAAGCCCTCGCCAGTTGATCCAGCGACTTGACGGTGGGGTTGGCGGTCGCAACCTCGATTGCGCTGACCAACGCCTGACGGACTCCCGCCTCGGCGGCGAGGTCATCCTGGGACAATCCACGTTCGAGCCTGAGCCGCCGCAAATTGCGGGCCAGGATGCGCTCGGTCGATGCAATCTCGCGTTTCGCCATCCATCAGGATGGAACATCGGAAGGAGAATCCCGCCACACGCTTTAGCGTATATTAATGCCTGGGCGTGTAGATCGTAGAGCGGTTCGCGTTAGAGTGGTGCAATCGGTTACTGGGCAATCGCTGACGACGGCGGAATGATTCCTTGCCAGACCTGCGTGGTGTCTCGGAAATGCTCGCGATCACCTCGATCCTTCAATTTTTCGGCGCCACCTCTTCGCTTCGCGGTGGTTCTTTGCGCAATCACGAATGGCGAGAGCTGCAATTGACTGCCATGTGATCTGGGAATGAAATTGATGCTCCAGGGATTATACAAGGTCGAGTTTGAGACGCCACGCGGCAAAGCGGTCGGCGTTATCTTTGCAAGTGATAGCAAGCTGCGCGGCGGCAGCTCAGCCTTTGCCTACACCAGGTCATAGCAGCAAATCGGTCACACCATCACGGGTGTCGTGACCACCACGCAGCGTTCCGAGGATCCAAATCATTCGTCGGTCTTTGGCATAGACAACGTGAGGATCAGTTTTCAGGGTGTGGAAAAGGATGGCTTTGCCTCGGTTGAAGGGACCGCTGCTGAAGCTCCCGCTCTGGTCTTCAAGGCAGTACTGACGCGTCTTGGTGACTAGCGCTGAGTAGGCCTGAAAGCACTGACTTCTACTTGGTAGTAGGAATGTTTGAGACCCCAGGAATGCATTTCGACCATGCGAGTGTCCAGATCATCCGATCCGTCACGCAGCGGGAACTCTTTTTAAAATGGGATCGTCTGAAAACCGGACGGTTGCTGCCGGCTCTGATCGAACTTGAGCTGGATGGACGGACGCATGATACGGGCGGACTATCGTTCTGTTCAATCGATACCCACAATGGCAAGCCGCGTTATCGCCTGTTGCGGGCGGGTTCTGTTGCCGCAGCCGCGTACAACTCAGACTGGACCGGCCAATACCTCGACGTAGTATTCCCGGATCATATCAAGGCATCGGTCCTTGCGGCGTACGATCGTTGCCGGGCGTCCGCCTGCGTCGTTTACACAGTGTCATCGGTTGTCGATTCCGCTGGCACGTTGATTGTGAGCGGCTGCTACTGCCGTTCGGGCCCGGAGATGCGGTCAGCCACATTGTCGCCTCGCTGCAATTGATCAGCATCGAAGGCGGCTTCGTGCGACAGAACATTTTTGGCAGCGACGCCCGTCCCGTCGACTACTCCGTTGCAGCCCTAATCAGCGCCGGCGTCACCGCGATGCCGGCGCCAGATACGTTCCCGGCTTAGTCTGAGCCGGTGCCCACAAGCCAATCGGCGGCCTTCTGGGCCAGTGCGGCGGCGGCAAAAACCGCTCGCTTGTCAGATTTGAGTACGGTCAGCCAACTGGCTAGATAAGCGGCGTGGTCCGGACGCGGTTCGAGCGTGATGCCGAGCTCGGCGCAAAGAAAGGCCGCGCCGATTTCGGCGACAAGCTCCTCTCGCGCATAGGCGTTGTCGCCAAAGCGCTTGCCGAGATCGCGGTCGCAGCGGTGAGCTGGCGATGTCCAGTGACCCTTATGCCGATATCGGCATAAAATCCATTATGCCGTAAGCTGGATTATGCCGCATGGCCGAGTTCGGCGGCCGTTGCGTCTGCTGTCGGCCATGCGGCAGTTCGGCATAATCAGAGCGTTTCGAGGAAAGCGAGCAGCTCATCGCTTGGGCGATAACGCCCGGTATGCGTTTCTGGGCTGGCAACCTGCGCGAGCGCCTTTTCCTTCAGCCGCATGTCGGCGTGGATATAGATCTGGGTTGTTTCCACGGATTCGTGCCCAAGCCATAGAGCGATCACGGATTGGTCGACACCATGATGCAGCAATTCCATCGCCGTGCTGTGCCGCAACGTGTGCGGCGTGACGCGCTTGCCTGCGAGGCTCGGGCAAACTCGTGATGCTGCTAGGCAATGCTTGCGCACCAGGTGTTCCAACGCATCGCGACTGAGCCGCTCGCCCCGGATCGACGGGAACAATGGCCCATCGCTGTTACGGCGTTCGCCTATCCAGCCCTGAATCAGCTTAGCTGTATCGCGACGAAGAGGAGTGCTGCGTTCTTTCCGCCCCTTTCCGATGCAGCGGATGTAGGCGCCAGTCCCAAGAACCACGTCCTTGCAGCGCAGATTGATCAGTTCTGACGCTCGCAATCCGGTCTGAAGCGCAAGCAGCAACAGAGCGTGATCACGGCGTCCCACCCATATCGTTCGATTTGGTGCTGCGAGCAGCGCCGCGATCTCTTGAGCGTCAAGGAACGTCACGCTTCGCTTCACATACCGCTTGTTCGGCATCGAGAGAATACGCTGGCAATGAAGAAGCCAGCTCGGATCGGTCATTGCGACGTAGCGGAAGAATGATCGGATCGCGGCAAGGCGTGTATTGCGGGTGCGCGCCGTGTTGCCGCGCGCCGTTTCCACATGGGTCAGGAAGTCGGCAACGAGATCGGCGTCGAGATCCTCGATCGTGAGCTTCGTCGGCGGCTTCCCGCACCTGGAACTCGCATACCGGATCAGCAACCGGAATGTGTCCCGGTAGCCAGCGACGGTGTGGCGGCTCGCCTCCATTTGCGTAGAGAGCCGGTCGGTGAAGAAGCGTTGGATCAGCGCGGGGAAGTTGGTCGCCTTCATCGGATTCCCGCCTCCGCCGCCACGCCAGTCATTCGGGACGAAGCCAGTTCCAGCAGTTCCGGGACCGCTTCCAGATACCAATAGGTATTGGCAGGGCTTGCATGACCCAGCCATGTCGTGAGCTTGATCATCTCGCGGCTGACATCTTTGCCCGACCGGTACCAGTTCAGCATGGTCCGCACCGCGAAGGTGTGGCGAAGATCGTGAATGCGCGGCCCACGGCCATGTCGAAGATAAAGCTGCGGCTCTCGTAGCCCAATCTGCTGGCACACATGCGCGAAGTTGTAGCGGGCGCTGCAATCGCCAAGACGATGCCCCTCGCAGGTCACGAAGAATGCTCCCGGCCTGCGCCCGAGCAGCCGGTCCCGCTCGCGGCCGTAGCTTTCGAGCCGTTGCACGACGCTATGATCCAGCGGCAGCAATCGCTCCTTGCCGAGTTTGCCCTGCCGGACGTGAAGAATGCCGGATTCAACCTCCAGGTCAGCAGGATCGAGACCGAGAGCTTCGCTGATCCGAAGTCCGGTCACGGCGATCAGCCCGAAGAGCGTCGAGCAGGTCAGGCCACGCAGGCCGTAGACCGATGGTAACGTCCGCGCCTGATCGATGATCGCAACGATTTCAGCTTCGCTATAAATATATGGATGCACGCGTTGAAGGCGGCCAGGCACCAATCCTCGGGGTGGAGCCTCGTGCCTCGGATCAATGCCATGCAACCATTCCGCAAATTGACGGGCCACCCTGAAGCGTGTTGCCCGGGTTCCGGGACTGGCGGATGGCAGGCTCTCGAGCCAGCGCATGACCAGATTGGTGTTCACGTGCTGCGCGCCATCGCGGTCGGCGAAGGTGGCGAAGCGACGGAGTATCCGTGCATCGGTACTCAGATCGGCGCCGAGGACGCTTCTGAGAGTCACGTAGCGGTCAAGTTCGGCAAGGAAGCTCATCGTGCCTCCTCCGCGACGGGCCAAGATTGGGCGATGGAGCGTAGGCCATCCGTGTCGAGTTTCGCGTAGATCATCGTCGTCGCCCGCGACCGATGCCGTAGCAGATCGCCGATTTCCTCAAGCGATGCGCCGGAGCGCACCATATTCGTCGCTAGGCTGTGGCGCAGAACATGCGAGCCCACATAGGGCGTCGGCGGCTTCACGCCCGTCGCCGCGAACGCTTCCTTCAAGATGTCGTTTATGACCTGGCTGTCCTTGAATGGGCGGTTTGGCGCTCGGTGCGTCACGAACAGCGTGCGCGTGGTCGTTGACGTTCGCTCCTGCTGCAAATAGCCGATGATGGCTTCGCCGACGTCGGGCGGGATTGGCAACCGATCATGACGCTGGCCTTTTCCACGGACCAGCAACTCGCCGGCCCGCCAGTCCACGTCATCAAGCTGCATCGCGATGACCTCCGGTGCGCGCAAGCCGAGGCGGGCCATCAGCATCAGCATTGCGTAGTCGCGGGCGCCGCGCCGCGGATTGACCCGTACCGAGGCCAGAACTGCCTCCACCTCATCGGGAGACAGATGACGCGGAAGCCTGGCGCCCCAGGGCTTATGCGTCCTAGGCACGCTGAGCGACAGGTTGGTCGTCGTCAGGCCCTGTGCGAACAGATACTGGAAGAAGCTGCGCAGATGCGTGGCCGGCGTCTTGTCGCGGAACGGGTGCTTGCGCGCGAGCAGGTGCTCCATGAACGCCACGACATCCCGGATGTTCATCGCCGGAAGATCGAGCATATTGTCACCAAAGCGATGATCGAGGAAGCGATCCGCGAACCGCAGCACATGATAAATCGTTCGCGGGCTGAGGCCGCGCTGCTGCAGAAGATAGGTTTCAAAATTGCTCAGCAACTCTGCACGTTCGGCCTGCGCAGGTGTCAACGGTGGCCGTGTCGCCACCCCGATCTCAATCAGATGCGCGACAAACAGCCTGGCAAGATTGGGAACCTTGATCTGGCTTTTTGGTGTGACCGGCAACCGTCGCCCTAGTTCGACGGCAAGTTCTGGCGTCAACGCCGAGGGTGCAATGCCCTCGGTTTCGAGCAATCGCCCGAAGCGGCGAAGCAGGTATCGGTAATTCGCCAGGGTATCGGGTTTGTAGTTCTTTGCAGAAAGACTGTCCTCGAACGACGCGAAGTAGGGATCAAGGGAGGTAGTCTGATCTGATATTTCCATTTCTTGCGCTCCATGTTGTTGGAGCGACAACCTTCACGACAAAGACATATCTTTCGACCATATTTTGCGACAGCTTCCGACCCCATTGTCGCCGTTCGGAGCGCCGCGTTCGGCGCCCGAAACCTGCCGTTCATTCACTTCCACCCGACGGCAAAGTCGGGGCCGTCTGCTGAAGAGGTCATCAGGGAAATCAAGCGGCTCTTCAAGATTGAAAAGAACCCACCCACTGTTACCCGCGCCGAAGGTCGCCTCACGCGGCGCGGTGGCTTCTTGAAGAGTACGGCCTCGTCACCGACGACTATCACCGCACACAATGGGTGTGGTTCGCTGTGACCTTCACCGCAATCTGGCGCAATTTCTCCAGCGCTAAGTGGCGGATTGCGGGCGAGATCTCGAAGAAAAGTAGAACGGACGTTCGAGCGTGATGCCGCGAAAGTCTGGTCTGAGCCCAAAGTGACGAATGCTGCACGATGGGCGAATGTCGATTACCGACCTCACTACGCCAGCGTGCGCGTCATCTCACGGATCAGATCATTTGTCTCTGGTCTCGTCGTTTGGTGCCGATATCGAAGGGCCAAAACAGTTCTTGATATTTCAAGGCCATCGATGGGTTTCGACACCAGGCCCATGTCCGAAGGAATAGCGGTGGCTGGCAGGATCACCGCACCTGACCCTTGCCGAGCAAGTTCAACTAACCAATCCACGCGATTTGACCGATAGGCCGCGTAGAGTTCGTGACCATGATCCGCGCAGGTCCCATGCAAAACATCCCGCATTTCGCAATTTAGGCGGTCAAGCATGTCAGTTTTAGCAAGAGCCGAAAGAGAGATCGCATTTAGTTCAGCCAACGGATGCGACTTTGACACCACGACCTTGTAGTCCTCTTCATAGAGATGGTCTATACGATAGAGGTCTTCACTGACCTTCTCTGCGGTGACTACAACGTCAAATTCACCATCTCGTAACCCGGCAAGAAGCTCGGAGGTTGACGCAACGATCAATTCGATTTCGGCTTGCGGCAATCGCGTACGAGTACGCTCCATAGCTGCCGAAATCCTGTTGTGGCCAATCGTTTCGCCGACACCGACAGAGATTGGAACCCGCTCCAAGCGCATATGACGGACCGCCTCTGCCTTAGCCTGTCGCGTCTCATCGTGAACCTTCTGCAACCTTGGCTGCATGAGTTTACCGAGGGACGTAGGCCTGCATCCCGCACGGTCCCTGACAAACAGGTCACCTCCAAGCTCGTCTTCAAGTTTCTTGATCGCAGTCGTCAAGGAAGGTTGGGAGACATTGGAGGCACTGGCTGCGTGGGTGAAGTTTCGGTGCTCGCAGACGGCAAGAAAATACCTGATCTGGTTCATTTCCATCGCCACATTCTCCGTCACATCTCATTTCAGGCCATCAAAACAAGTTCGATAGTCCACGTCTATCAAAGAATAGAATTTCGGAATTGGAGCCCGGCGCACCCAGCATGGGACAAGAGTGCATCGAAACCAAACACGATGCACTTCAAATCAGGAGACGACCATGAAAGCGTAAATCCTTCAGACATTCGCCGCACTGGCTCTGTTCACAACTTCTGCAACTGCACAGGACAACGCAATGGAAAATCATACTGCCAGCTACATCGCCATGCCCGCCGCCGAAGGCCAGACCGGAGCCTTCGCGGAGTTTCTGGCAGGTGCCGCACCTATCGTGCGGGAAACAGAGACGGGAACTGTACTTTGGTTTGCTCTGCAAGCCGACGATATGCTCGCAATCTTTGACATCTTCGCAGATGAAGAAGCACGCGACGCTCACTTCTCAGGAGCGGTTGCTGCGGCTTTGAAGCAAAACGCCGACGCGCTGGTCGACGGAGGATGGGACGACGGTGTTGTCGCGAATATCAACAACTCCGATGTCCTGTCGGTAAAGGCGCCGGTTGATCTCTACACGGCAACGACCGCAACTTACATCAAGCTCGAAGCTGCTCCAGGTAAAGGCCCCGAATTGGCAGCCTTGCTGACCGCCGCCGGCCCCATCGTCGCAGAAACTGAACCCAAGACATTGTTCTGGGCGGCGCTGCAGATTGACGGGAACAACTTCGCCATCTTCGACATCTTTGCCGACAACTCTGGCCGCGAAGCGCACTTTGCCGGACAAGTCGCCGGACTCCTGAATGAAAAGGCTTCAGAATTGATCTCAGGTGGATGGGACGACGGTGTGGTGGCAAACGTCCACAATTTCGAAATCCTCGCTACCAAGTAATCTCGAGGTGACTTGAGAAAGAAGTGCCCGGTGCAATCCATCGGGCGCTTTGCTGTTTGAATTTAGATTCACGCCAAAGCGGCCGTGCCGGAACTGGCAAGCGAAGCTCGCACTCGCCTCCGGCTTGGAAAGGGCGGCTATCGGCGGGAACATGTCCGCGCCTTCGCCCAACACGCCGAGATCGCGGACGACGCGATCTACATCGAGGGCAGCAAAAAACACCCTATTGAGGACGCCGGTAGCCACCAAAGGAGGAAAGTCGGCGGGAATCGGCGTTCCCGGTTTTTACCAAAGTGGCGGACCGGGTGGGATTCGAACATATACGCCGAAGTAATCGGCTTGCGCTTGGCTACGCCGTGAGCAATGTCGGCTTTCGGGACGCCGCAAGCGGCAGTCGAACGGCCGGAAAGGTGGCGCATTGCGGTCAAAGTACAGTAGCCTGCTGAACGGCCGCTTTCCCGGCTTGGGCGCCCAGAAGCGGTCGGGCAGCTTGCCACCCCATACTCGCCTTCTTCAAAGCGCTCTGATTATGCCGAACTGCCGCATGGCCGACAGCAGACGCAGCAGCCGCCGAACTCGGCCATGCGGCATAATCCA
>NZ_JBGMOE010000090.1:0-86570 GCF_041424195.1 Tardiphaga sp.
TCATCCACCTCGCCGCAGCAATGATCTGGAACCAATGAATGTCGATCGGCCCTAGCGTTTTGCCTGGTTCAGGATCGCAAGCGGCATCATCACATGGATGCCCTTGTCGAGATTGACCAGCTGGGTGACGCGGACATCTGCGGAAAGGCTGCAGAGGAAATAGGCCTCTTCGGATGTCAGCGTGGTGCGCGCGACGATCATGGCGATCATCCGGCGCAGCGCGACGCGTGCGGCTTCGTCGAGATCGGGATCGAACGCCATGGTGATCAGGTGATCCCGGGTCTCGGCATAGGGTGCTTCGAGCTGCGCATTCTTGACGAGGTCGATCCTGAATGTGCCGGTGAGGCCGGTCTCCACGGCGGTAACGCAGACTTCGCCGTCGCCCTGTACGGCGTGGCCGTCGCCGCACGAGAACAGCCCGCCCTCGGTCCAGACCGGCAGATACAATGTACTGCCGGCGCCCAGTTCCTTGTTGTCCATATTGCCCCCGAAATGGGAGGGCATCGTCGAACTGAGGCGGCCCGCTGCGGGCTTCGGCGCGACGCCCATCACGCCGAAGAACGGCGCAGCCTGCAGGGTCATGCCCCACGGCGTTTTCACTGCACCGGTGGCGCGGTCGAGGCCGATATGGATGCGACGGAACGAATCGAAGTCGTCGGGCAGCGTCCCCATGCCCGGCTTGAACAGCATATAGCCCCAGTCGTCCGCGAGCTGAACATCGAGGATCTCGACACGAAGCGCGTCCCCCGGCATGGCGCCGCTGATGGCGACAGGGCCGGTCATGATGTGTGGTCCGAGTTCCGGTGTGAGGGCATCCCCAATGGCCAGCAACTCCGGGCGGATCGTCATTCCGGTATCTGTCGGCAAATGGTCGTTGGCGCCGCTGACGCTGTTCATCACGATGATCTCGCCGGGCTCAATCGTGGCGATCGGCTTCACTGTGGCGTCGAAATAGCCCCAATGGACCGTTGATGGTGTCGGTTGAATGGTCTGCGTCATCGATGGCCCCTGATTCCGAGTATTGCCCGCATACCATACCGGCTGGATCGGCTTTTGCAGCGCAAAATATCCTTCCGTACGAAGGCCGGATGCCTTATTGGCAGGCCTTAATCCCTGTCCCGTGAGCCCATACGCCAATGATCCGCCTCGATAATATCAGCAAGCAGAACGGTCATCAGATCGTCTTCATCGAAGCCGCCGGCGCGCTGCTCAAGGGCGAGAAGATCGGCCTGGTCGGTCCTAACGGTTCCGGCAAGACGACCCTGTTCCGCATGATCACCGGCCGCGAATTGCCCGACGAGGGCCAGGTGGTGGTCGAGCGCGGCGTCACCATCGGCTATTTCAGCCAGGATGTCGGCGAAATGTCCGGCCATAGCGCGGTCGCCGAGGTGATTGAGGGCGCCGGTCCCGTCAGCGTGGTCGCCACCGAGCTGAAGGAACTGGAAACGGCCATGGCCGATCCGGACCAGGCCGACAATATGGACAAGATCATCGAGCGCTACGGTGAGGTGCAGGCCCGCTTCGAGGAACTCGATGGCTACGCGCTGGAAGGCCGTGCCCGTGAAGTGCTTGCTGGTCTGTCCTTTACGCAGGAAATGATGGAGGGCGATGTCGGCAAGCTGTCCGGCGGGTGGAAGATGCGCGTCGCGCTGGCGCGCATTCTGTTGATGCGCCCCGATGTGATGCTGCTCGACGAACCGTCGAACCATCTGGATCTCGAGAGCCTGATCTGGCTCGAAGGGTTCCTGAAGGGTTACGAGGGGGCGCTGCTCATGACCTCGCATGACCGCGAATTCATGAACCGCATCGTCACCAAGATCATGGAGATCGATGCGGGATCGCTGACATCCTATTCCGGCGACTACGAGTTCTACGAGGCGCAGCGCGCCATGAACGAGAAGCAGCAGCAGGCGCAGTTCGAGCGTCAGCAGGCGATGCTGGCCAAGGAAATCAAGTTCATCGAGCGCTTCAAGGCGCGCGCCTCGCATGCCGCTCAGGTGCAGAGCCGCGTCAAGAAGCTCGACAAGATTGAGCGCGTCGAGCCGCCGAAGCGCCGCGAGGTCGTGTCGTTCGACTTCCTGCCGGCGCCGCGCTCCGGCGAAGACGTCGTCAGCCTCAAGAACATCCACAAGGCCTATGGCAGCCGCACCATCTATGAAGGGCTGGATTTCTCGGTGCGTCGCAAGGAACGCTGGGCCGTGATGGGCATCAATGGCGCCGGCAAGTCGACGCTGCTGAAGCTCGTCACCGGCGCGGCAGAACCCGACAACGGCAATGTCACCATCGGTGGCAGCGTCAAACTCGGCTACTTCGCGCAGCACGCGATGGATCTGCTCGATGGCGAACGCACGATCTTCCAGAATCTCGAAGACTCATTCCCGCAGGCGGGCCAGGGCACGCTGCGCGCATTGGCAGGCTGCTTCGGCTTCTCCGGCGATGATGTCGAGAAGCGCTGCCGCGTGCTGTCGGGCGGCGAGAAGGCGCGTCTGGTGATGGCCAAGATGCTGTTTGATCCGCCGAATTTCCTGGTGCTCGACGAGCCGACCAACCATCTGGACATGGCCACCAAGGAAATGCTGATCAAGGCGCTGGCGGACTACGAAGGCACCATGCTGTTCGTCTCGCATGACCGCCACTTCCTGGCGGCACTGTCGAACCGCGTGCTGGAGCTGACACCGGACGGCATCCAGCAATATGGCGGCGGGTATACCGAATATGTCGAGCGTACCGGCCAGGAAGCGCCGGGCTTGCATCCGTAAGGCCTACCCTGTCAGCGCCGATAGCGAGACGCCGCGTTTCACCACGCTGCGCATCGCGAAGCTCGAATGCAGCCGCGCCACGCCGGGCATCCGCGACAGTTGCTGCTTGTGGATGCGTTCATAGTCTTCCATGTCGCGCGCCTGCACATGGACGAGATAGTCGTCATTGCCCGACATCAGATAGCAGGACACGACATCGGGGCATTTCGCGATCTCGCGCTCGAAGGCCGACAGCGCGCCTTCGCTCTGCTTGTCGAGCGTGATGTGGACATGCACCGTCATCATGTAGCCGAGCTCGGACGCGTCGATCTCGGCGGCATAGCCCTTGATGACACCCTTCTTTTCCAGCGCGTGCAGCCGCCTCGTGCAGGCCGTCGGCGACAGTCCGACGCGTTCGGCGAGCACGAGCTGGCTGATACGGGCATCCTGGACGACCTCGCGGAGGATCTTGCGGTCAATCGAATCGAGTTCCGGTGCGGCGGGCATGGGCGTTCCATTTTGCAGTAATTCACCAATATTCGCGCCTAATCCGCTGAATATCGGCGCCGCGTAGCCTAGCAGCGGCCAAAATCGGCGTAAAGCGTCGCCCCCGACATGCGACAATGTCTTTGCGATCATTCGTGGCGGGGGATGTGATGCTGGCACCTTGGACAGGCGGGACGGGGACGCGGCACGCGAGCGCGGTGCTGACCATCGATCTCGCTGCGATCTCACGCAATTACCGGCTGCTGGCCGAACGCGTCGGACCCGGCGTCACCTGTGCCGGCGTGGTCAAGGCCGATGCCTATGGGCTGGGCGCCGACCGTGTCGCACCGGCGCTCTATCGGGCCGGCTGCCGCGCCTTCTTCACGGCGCATCTCGACGAAGCCCTGGATATCCAGACGCATCTGCCAGACGACGTTACGATCTATGTCTTGAATGGTTTGCCGGCGGGCGGCGAGCCCGATTGTGCCAATGCCGGCATCGTCCCGGTGCTCAATTCGCGCGAACAGCTTGATGCCTGGTCGGATCAGGCGCGGCACCGCGGTCGTGTTCTCCCGGCGGTCATTCAGGTCGATAGCGGCATGTCGCGGCTGGGCATGTCGCCGCGCGAAGTCGCCGATCTCGCCGGCAGGGATACGTCGGTTCTAGATGTCCAGCTGGTGATGAGCCACCTCGCTTGTGCCGATACGCCGGCGCATCCGGCCAATGCGCATCAGCTTGCGGCGTTTCAGACACTCGCCAAACGCTTCCCTGCTGCGCGAAAATCTCTCGCCAATTCGTCCGGCATTTTCCTCGGCCGCAACTATCATCACGATCTCGTCCGTCCCGGTGCCGCGCTCTATGGTCTCAATCCCAATCCCGCGCAAAGCAATCCGATGCTGCCGGTGGTGCGTCTCACCGCGCAGGTGATCCAGACCCGCGAGATCGAGGCCGATGCCCATGTCGGCTATGGCTGGACTTTCCGCGCGCCGCAGCCGACCCGCCTCGCGACATTGGCGATCGGTTATGCCGACGGATTGCAGCGCGCTTTCGGCAATGGCGGCGCGGTCTATTTTCGCGGGCGCCGGCTGGCAGTTGCGGGACGCGTCTCGATGGACTCGCTGACTGTCGATCTTGGCGATCTGCCCGCCGGCATGTTGGCACGGGGATCGCAAGTGCAAATCATCGGCGAGCACCAGTCGCTCGATGCGCTGGCCGCAACAGCGGGCACCATTGGCTATGAAATGCTGACCTCGCTCGGTCAGCGCTATGAACGAATTTACTCGGATGAGATCGATGTGCGGTGGACCGCCCGGTCTGGAGGCACGGTGCGATGAAGGTTCTGGTTCTCGGCGCGGGCGTGATCGGCGTTACCACGTCCTATTATCTGGCCAAGGCCGGCCATGAGGTGACGGTGATCGACCGTCAGCCCGGCCCGGCGCTGGAAACCTCGTTCGGCAATGCCGGCGAAGTCTCGCCCGGCTATGCCTCGCCCTGGGCCGGTCCCGGCGTGCCGAAGAAGGCGCTTGGCTGGATCATGGACAAATATGGTCCGCTGGTGGTGCGGCCCCAGGCCGATCCGCACCAGTGGCGCTGGATGCTGCAGATGCTGCGGAATTGTACCAGCGCGCGCTATGCGCTGAACAAGTCGCGCATGGTCGGCATCGCCGAATACAGCCGCGATTGCCTGCGCGCGCTGCGCGCCGAGACCGGCATCACCTATGACGATCGCAGCCAGGGTACGCTGCAGCTGTTCCGCAAGCAGTCGCAGCTCGATGCAACCGGCGGCGATATCGATGTGCTCAAGCAATATGGCGTGCCTTATGAAGTGCTCGATCGCGCCGGCTGCGTGAAATACGAACCGGGCCTCGCCGGCGTGCAGGATCTGTTCGTCGGCGGCTTGCGTCTGCCCCAGGACGAGACCGGCGACTGCCATCTGTTCACGCAGCGGCTGGAAAAGATCGCAGCGGGACTCGGCGTGAAGTTTGTCTATGAAACGACCATCAAGTCGGTGGATGTCACCGGCGGCCGTGTCGCGCAGGTCGCGACCGACAAGGGTGTCTTCACGGCAGATACCTATGTGATGGCGCTTGGGAGCTTCTCGCCGCTATTGCTGCGTCCGCTCGGCATCGATGCGCCGGTCTATCCGGTGAAGGGCTATTCCATCACTGTGCCGATCACCGATGAGAGTGTCGCGCCACAATCGACCATCATGGACGAAAGCTATAAAGTGGCAATCACGCGCCTCGGCGACCGCATCCGCGTCGGCGGCACTGCCGAAGTCGGCGACTATCACCCTGTGCCGTTTGCACCGCGCCGCATGCCGCTCGACAAGTCGGTGACCGACCTGTTCCCGACCGCCGGCAATCTGTCGCGCTCCACATTCTGGAGCGGCTTGCGGCCGATGACGCCGGATGGCCCGCCCATCGTTGGCCCGACGCATCTCGGAAATCTGCACCTCAACACTGGCCACGGCACGCTCGGCTGGACTATGGCCTGCGGCACCGCGCGCGTGCTCGCCGACCAGATCTCCGGCAGGGCGCCGGATCTGGATGTAAAGGATCTTGCGATCAGTCGTTATAGCTGAGGCCTCGTTCTTTCTTAACCTCTCCCCGCACTGCAGGGAGAGGGAGCTTATGTCAGCAGTCTCCGGCTCTTCGCGTTGCGACGGTTCTGGCCGCATGCGTGCCATGCTTCCGGCCGCGCCCATTTACTTCCCCGCCATTTCCGTTTTCAGTTGCTGAAAACAGTCGGGGGAAACATGAGCGGTCAAACTGCGTCGGCGCGTCACGCGTCGCCTGATGCGATTGAGGCGGATTATATCATTGTCGGTGCCGGTTCGGCCGGGTGCGTGCTGGCCAATCGCCTCTCGGCCTCCGGCAAACATTCGGTGCTACTGCTCGAAGCTGGCCCGAAGGATCGCAATATCTGGATCCACGTGCCGCTTGGCTATGGCAAGCTCTTTAAGGAAAAATCCGTCAACTGGATGTACCAGACCGAGCCCGAACCGGGTCTCGACGGGCGCTCGGTGTTTCAGCCGCGTGGTAAGGTGCTCGGCGGCTCCAGCTCGATCAACGGACTGTTGTATGTGCGCGGCCAGCACGAGGATTACGATCGCTGGCGTCAGCTCGGCAATACCGGCTGGGGCTACGACGATGTGCTGCCCTATTTCAAGAAAGCGGAAAATCAGACCCGTGGGCCGAGCGAGTATCACGGCGTCGGCGGCCCGCTGCCGGTGTCGGATTCGCGCTGCCCCGATCCGCTGTCGGAGGCCTTCATCGCCGCTGCTGCCGAGACCGGCATTCCCGTGAACAACGATTTCAACGGCGCCACGCAGGAAGGCGCTGGCTGGTTTCAGACCACGACCAAAGGTGGCCGCCGCGCCTCCACCGCGCGGGCCTATCTGCGCCCGGCATTGAAGCAGGGCAATGTCCGCGTCGAGACCGAAGCGCTGGCACAGCGCATCCTGTTCGAAGGCAGGCGTGCGGTGGGTGTCGAGTTCAAGCAGCACGGCGTGGTGCGCAAGGCGCGCGCCCGCAAGGAAGTGCTGGTGTCGAGCGGGGCCTATAATTCACCGCAGCTGCTGCAGCTCTCCGGCGTCGGTCCCGCCGATCTGCTCAAGGAGCACGGCATCGAGGTCCTTCTCGATGCCCCCGGCGTCGGCAGTGATCTGCAGGATCACATGCAGGTCCGCATGGTGATGGAATGCCCGCAAAAGATCACGCTCAACGACTTCGTCAATCACCCCGTGCGCAGGGCGATGATGGGTCTGCAATACGCGGCGTTTCGCACGGGACCGCTGACCTATGCCGCCGGCACCACGGGTGCCTTCTTCAAGACCGATCCGCGCATGGCGTCGCCGGATATCCAGATCCACTTCCTGCCGTTCTCCACCGACAAGATGGGAGAGAAGCTGCATCCGTTTTCCGGCTTCTCGGCCTCGGTCTGTCAGTTGCGCCCGGAAAGCCGTGGTTCGCTGCGCATCAAGAGTGCGGATCCCTCGGTGCCGCCGGCGATCCGGATCAATTATCTGGCGACGGAGACCGATCGCACCGCCAATGTCGAAGGTCTGAAAATCCTGCGCAAGATGCTGAATGCGCCGGCGATGAAGCCCTTCGTGACCAAGGAAGTCGAGCCCGGCCCCGGCACGGTAACCGACGAGCAGTGGCTCGCCTACTGCCGCCAGCGCGGCAGCACGGTCTATCATCCGACCTCGACCTGCCGCATGGGCAATGATGCGAAAGCGGTCGTCGATCAGCGGCTGCGCGTGCGTGGGCTGGAAGGCCTGCGCGTCATCGACGCCTCGATCATGCCGGACCTGATGTCGGGCAACACCAACGCGCCGGTCATCATGATCGCGGAGAAGGCATCGGATATGATTCTGGAGGATGCGCGCTAATCTTAACGTCTCCCGGCGCAGAGCGGGGAGAAGGAGCGCGCGGCCGGCGCTTCTTGGCTCAAGGAGCCTTCTTCACCCACACCTTGTTGTCGTGAAACGCTGCGCCGCCATAGGGCGCGACGGCTTCGCCGCCTGTCAGCATATTGATGCCATGGCCGCCGATATGCGCCTTGTTGGGATGCACGGATTCCGCAATCAGCACGCCGCGGCGCAGGCCGTCGAAGATGCGGACGATCAATGTCGTCTCGCCGCGCATGTTACCGAGCGTCACGGCGTCGCCGTCGGCGATTCCCAGCTTGGCCGCATCGACCGGATGCATCATCACGCTTGGTGCGCCTTCGCGGGCCTGCGATGACGGTGTCTCGTTGAATGAGGTGTTGAGGAACGAGCGCGACGGGCTGGTCGCGAGCCGGAACGGGTGTGCATCGTCGACGTGTTCGATCACGGCCCAGTGGTCGGGGAAGGATGGCATCTCGTCCCATGCGCCCATCAGCCCGGCATTGGGCATAGGCACTTTCGACCAGTCAGCCTTGAAATGGAATTTGCCGTCGGCATGCGCGAAGCCGTCGAGATAGTGCGAGGTGCGGAAATCCGGCTGGATATCGCGCCATTTGTCCGCTTCCAGCCCTTCGATGCCGCCGCGACCGCTGGCCCGCAGCGTCTCGTCAATGATCTCGCGCGGGTGCATGTCGAAGGCGCGATGTTTCGCGCCCAGGCGTTCGGCGATACCCTGCAGCACCTGATGGTTCGAGCGGCATTCCTCCGGCGCATCGATCAGCTTGGCGCCCACCGAAATATGCTGGTTGCCGCCGGCGTAATAGAGATCGTCATGTTCCATGAACATGGTCGCGGGCAGCACGATGTCGGCCATCATGGCGGTCTCGGTCATGAACTGCTCATGCACCGCGACGAACAGGTCCTCGCGCGCAAAGCCCTGCCGTACCAAGGCCTGTTCCGGCGCCACTGTCATCGGATTGGTGTTCTGGATCAGCATCGCCTTGACCGGCGGGCCGTTGTGCAGGGCCGTGGGATCGCCGGTCAGGATTCGGCCGATCTTCGACTGATCAAGACGCCGAACGCTCTCGTCGAGCACGTCGAGGCCTTCGATCAGCGTTTTGTCGAATTTCCAGATCGCGGCATTGTTGAAGAAAGCGCCGCCGCCTTCATATTGCCAGGCGCCGGTCACGGTGGGCACGCAAAGCGCTGCATGCATCTGCGCGGCTCCGTTGCGGCTGCGGGTGAAGCCATAGCCGAGGCGGAAATAGCTGCGTTTGGTCTCGCCGACCAGGCGCGCGAAGGCTTCGATCTCGGCCGCCGGCACGCCGCAGATGTTCGACGCCCATTCCGGCGTCCGTGTTGCGAGATGCGCCTCGAATTCCGGCGAGGCATCGGTGTATGTGGCCAGATAGTCGCGATCAGCCAGGCCGTCGCGGAACAGCACATGCATGATGGCGGCGGCGAAGGCGCCATCAGTACCCGGCCGCAGCAGGATCTTGATGTCGGCCTGCTTCATGGTGTCGTTGTCGTAGATGTCGACGACCGCCAGTTTGGTACCGCGTTCCTTGCGGGCGCGCGAGACGTGGGTCATCACATTGACCTGCGTCGAGACGGGGTTGGTGCCCCAGATTACGATCAGGTCCGACTTCGCCATTTCGCGCGGATCCACGCCGGCGACTTTGCCGGTGCCGGCAGAAAAACCGGCCCAGGCGATGGTCGAGCAGATCGTCGAGTAAAAGCGCGAATATTTCTTCACATTGGCGAGGCGGTTGATGCCGTCGCGCATCACTAGGCCCATTGTGCCGGCATAGTAGTAAGGGAAAACCGATTCCGCGCCGAAGTCGCGTTCGGCCTCGTTGAATTTCGTCGCGATTTCGTCGAGCGCCTCGTCCCATGTGATGCGCGTAAAGTGCCCGGTGCCCTTCGGCCCCGTGCGGCGCATCGGATACATCAGCCGTTCAGGGTGATGGATGCGCTCGGCGTAGCGCGCCACCTTCGCGCAGACGACGCCAGCGGTATAACTTTGCTCCTTGGAGCCGCGGACCCGGCCGATCGTATTTCCGCCGATCACCTCGATATCAAGGGCACAGGCGGAGGGGCAATCATGCGGGCAGGTGGAGTGCTTGATGTCGATTTTGGCTTGAACGTTCATGCGTCCAAACTAGCCGCAAGTTTACCACAGGAAAAGCCGTGGTTTTACGCATCCCGCCCGACAACGGGGCAGGCCCGACCAGCAGCCCAGGCGACCTCGCTATTTGCCGAGAGCGTCGCGCTGGGCGATCAGCCGGTCCAGCTCCTCATTCTGCTGAGCCAGCCGATCCGCGACGCGCTCCTCATTGTTCTCGCCGGAGGCCGCCGCGGCCTGCTCGATCAACTGCCGGATATTGTCGCGGAGAATGGCGATGCGATCGTCGAGCTCGGCGGCTGAGAGGGTGGAATCCATGGGCGATACTCCTGGCCCGCTGCGGGCCGTACACAGCCTATAGCGCGCCAGAACTGCTTTCTATTGAATAATCAGCAGCACTAACCTGCGCCAAGCACCGGATAATCGGTGTAACCCGCCACGCCGCCACCGTAGAAGGTGGCGCGGTTATACGGCGTGAACGGTGCCTTCCGCTTGATACGCTCCGGCAGGTCCGGATTGGCGATGAACGGGCGGCCGAAGGCGATGATGTCGACATTCCCGGAAGCGACGGCCTCCTCGGCGGAGGCGCCGTCGAAACCGCCGGCAGTAACCAGCACGCCTTTCCACATCGGCCGGAACAGCTCATAGGCCTTGGGTACATTGTTATGAAACACTTCCGCGCGGCCGACGCCGCTGGTGCGGGGCTCGACGAAATGGAGGTAGGCAAGGCCGAGTTTGTCGAGTTCACGGACCACATAGCTGTAGAGCGGCATCGGATCGGTTTCGCCGGAGTCATTCGAGACACCATAGGGCGACAGGCGGACGGCGACACGATCTGCACTCCATGCACCGATGACCGCATTGGTCACTTCGAGCAGCAGGCGGGCGCGGTTCTCGATTGAGCCTCCATATTGGTCGGTGCGCTGATTGCTCCGGGTCTGCAGAAATTGTTCGAGCAGATAGCCGTTGGCGCCGTGCACCTCGACGCCGTCGAAGCCGGCTTCCCTGGCGTTGCGCGTGGCCTGTCGGTAGGCGTCGATAATGCCGGGAATCTCGCTGGTCTTCAGGGCGCGAGGTGTTTCGTAAGATACCGTCTCGCCTGCAGCCGTCCGCGTGGTAGCGTCGATCGCAATGGCTGACGGCGCGACCGGAAGCCCGCCGCCGGGCTGGAACGATGAATGTGACGCACGGCCCACATGCCACAGTTGCAGGAAGATGATGCCGCCTTTGGCGTGTACCGCATCGGTGACCTGACGCCAGCCGGCGATCTGTTCCTTCGTATAGATACCCGGTGTGTTCGGGCTGCCTTGCCCTTCCTGCATGACCTGCGACGCCTCGGCGATGATCAATCCGCCTTCGGTCGCGCGCTGCGCGTAATATTCGGCGTTGAGGGCCCAGGCCGCGAGGCTCTGCTTCTCCGCACGCATGCGCGTCAGCGGCGCCATCGCCACCCGGTGATTCAATTGATACGGGCCGACTTTCAGCGGCCTGAACAAGGAAGAAGAGGTCATCGGCGCTCCATTCAAAATATCAATCGGGCGATAGTCTTGGTGAACAGGTGTCACTGCATTCGTATCGTTCAATACAGCGCAGGCGTCGGTCAATCAAAGTTGATGGCATCTATTCGCTGTATTGCAGCCATTAATGCTACGAGACGGAATTAGATCGGCCATATGGGCCCTGACGACGAAGGACAGATCGCGATGGCGAAGAAGCAGGTTCAGGGCGTCGAGGATTACAAAGGCGCTGCGGCAGGTTGGGGTGCATTGAAAGCCGTTGCCGACGCGGTGCGCGGACAGATGGCGGTGGTCAACGAAACGCACGGCCTGCTGACGATGAACCAGCCGTACGGCTTCGATTGCCCGGGCTGCGCGTGGCCCGATCCGAAACATACGTCGTCATTCGAATTCTGCGAGAACGGTGCCAAGGCCGTGTCTTGGGAGGCGACGGCCAAGCGTACGACGCCGGAGTTCTTCGGGGCGCACACGGTGAGCGAGCTCTGGGAGTGGCATGATCACGACCTCGAAAACGAGGGGCGTCTCACCCATCCGATGGCCTATGACCGGGCTAGCGACAAGTATCTTCCGATCTCGTGGGAGGACGCGATGGCACGGATAGGTGCCGGCTTGCGCGCTTTGCCCGATCCGAACATGGCGGAGTTCTACACGTCAGGCCGCTGCTCCAACGAAGCAGCGTTCATGTATCAGTTATTCGTGCGCGAATACGGCACCAACAATTTCCCCGATTGCTCCAACATGTGCCACGAGGCCACCAGCGTCGGCCTTCCGGAATCCATCGGCGTCGGCAAGGGCACGGTGACGCTGGAGGATTTCGACCATGCGGACGCTGTGTTCTGCATCGGGCACAATCCCGGCACCAATCATCCGCGCATGCTGACGACGCTGCGCGAATGCGCCAAGCGCGGTGCGGCGATCGTGTCGATCAATCCTCTGCGCGAGCGCGGGTTGGAGCGGTTCACGTCGCCGCAACATCCGGCGGAAATGCTGACGCTCAGCTCGACGCAAATCTCGTCGACCTATTATCAGATCAAGGTTGGTGGCGACGTTGCTGTGCTGAAGGGTATGATGAAGGCTGTCGTGGCGCTCGATGCCGCGAGCCTTGCGCAAGGTGGCCCCGGTATACTCGACCGCGCCTTCATTGCGGAACATACCGAAGGCATTGATGCACTGCTTGCCGATCTCGACGCGACGTCATGGGATGCGATCGAGCGATCCTCGGGCCTTCCGCGGGCGGATATCGAGAATCTCGGCAGCATCTACGCCAAGGCGAAGAACGTCATCATCAATTACGGCATGGGCATCACCCAGCATCGCCACGGCACCGGCAATGTGCAGCAGATCGCCAATCTGCTGATGCTGCGCGGAAATATCGGCCGCCCCGGCGCAGGTATCTCGCCGCTGCGCGGCCATTCGAACGTGCAGGGTGATCGTACAGTCGGGATCACCGAAGTCCCGAACGCCGCGTTGCTTGATGGTATCAGGCGCACGTTCGGCTTCGAGCCACCAACCGCACACGGCCACGACGCTGTCGCGTCGGTGAAGGCGATCCGTGATGGACGTTCGAAGGCGTTAATCTGTCTTGGCGGCAATCTCGCGGTCGCGATGTCAGATCCCGAGGAGACCTATCCGGCGATGCGTAGCCTCGATCTCGTGGTGCATATCGCCACCAAGCTCAATCGCTCGCATCTTCTGATTGCGAAGGAGTCGATCATCCTGCCATGCCTCGGCCGTACCGAGATCGACGTGCAGGCGACGGGGCCGCAACTGGTGACGGTGGAAGATTCAATGTCGATGGTGCATGCCTCGCGCGGCGGCTTGAAGCCGGCGTCCGAGCATCTGAAGTCGGAGACGGCCATCGTTGCCGATATGGCCGTCGCCACGCTGCCGAATACCAAGGTGAAGTGGCTCGATTTCGTCGCTGACTACGGCAAGATCCGCGACGCGATCGAGTCGGTCTTTCCGGCTTTCGAGGATTACAATGCACGGATCGAGAAACCCGGCGGCTTCCGCCTGCGTAACGCGGCTTCCGAGCGAGAATGGCTGACGCCGAGCAAGAAGGCGCAGTTCCTGGTCTTCTCCGGCCTCTATGAGGATGGTCCGACGGAGAACGCGTTGACGTTGACGACGCTGCGCAGCCACGACCAGTACAACACCACGATCTACGGCATGAACGACCGCTATCGGGGCATCACCGGGCGGCGTGATATCGTGTTCGTCAACGAGCAGGATCTCGCCAGCCGCGGGCTGAGCCATGGCGATCTTATCGATGTCGTGCTGGATCGGCCGGGCAGTGTGTCGCGCGCCATGCGGCGGGTGACGGCAGTGGCCTACAACATCCCCCAGGGATCGGTGGCGACCTATTACCCTGAAGCCAATGTGCTGGTGTCGCTCGATCAGCATGACGCGAAGTCGGGAACGCCGGCCTATAAATCGATCCCCATCCGGATCGAGGCATCGGCCGCATAAGCTGCACCGCAACATCAGGAGAGCATAACCGCCACGGCGTTCGTGGTGGTTGCTGCGCGCCGTGTTTCCGCGTAGGCGAGCGCCATGACCAGTGCTGCCGATTCCTCCGCCTTTAGGCCCGTTGCTATCGACCCGCCCGTGAGCGTGGCCCTCGTGGCCGCCATGCTCATTCTGACATGCGGGCACGTGCTGTCCAACATGCTGCGTACCACGCCTGCGGTCGCAATCGATCTGATGTCGGTCGATCTCGGCGTCACGCCGCAGACACTGGCCGCGCTGACCTCGGCCTATCATTTTTTCTTCGCGCTGCTGCAGATCCCGGTCGGCGTCGCGCTGGATCGCTACAGCATCCGCACGGTGTCGCTCGTGCTGTTCGCCGGCACGGTCTGCGGCGCGGCGATCGCGGCGCTATCGACCGGGCCGCTATCGTTCTTCGTGTCGCAGGCAACGATCGGCATGGCGACGTCGGGCATGTTGATGTGCCCGATGACGCTCGCGGCAAAGCGGCTGACGCCGACGCAGTTCGGCCTGTGGTCCGGCATCATCCTGTCATTTGGTAACGCCGGGTTGCTGTTGTCGGCCAGTCCGCTGGCTTACGTCGTCGAGCATTGGGGCTGGCGCGCCGGCTTCTGGATTGCCGCCGCAGCGGCGATTGTCGTGGCGATGCTGATCGCGGTCATGGTGCCGGCAGCACGTTCCGAAGGCCAGCCTCGGGCGCTTCTCGGCGAGATGGTTTCGGTTCTGCAACTCGGTGTGTCGCGTGCGGTGCGCGGCATCGTGATCCTCGCTTTCGTGTCGCTTGCAGTTCAGCTTGTGCTGCGTGGGCTCTGGGCCGGGCCCTGGCTGATGAACATCAAGGGACTGTCGCGGATAGAGGCGGGCAATGTGCTGGCGCTGTTCACAGTGGCGCTGGTGATCGGGCCGGCGCTGTCGGGCTTGCTTGATCGCAAGCTTGGTCATCGCCGCGCGTTGCTCTTTACGGTCAACCTATGTGCCGCGGCGCTGCTGCTCGTGATGGCGCTCGGTGCTCCGGGCTATCCGTTGGCCACGCTTTTCGGCCTGCCCGTGATGCCCGTGGCAGTCGATACCGGCCTCCTTGTGGTCATCGGCCTTCTCGTTGCGATGCAGCCGCTCGTCTACGCAATGATCCGCCAGGTCGTCGCTGCCGAGAATATTGGCAAGGCGCTCTCTGCGGCCAACCTGTCGTTCTTCCTCGGCACTGCTGTGATGCAGTCGGTGACCAGTCCGATCGCAGCCGCCTGGGGATTGCCCGCAGTTTTAATCTCAATGGCGGTATTCCTGACTGTCGGCACCCTCGTCTTCTTCGTGCTGACCCGTCCCGCAGCGCAGCGCGCGTCTGTATAGCGGTATAGGCGTCACTGCCTCGGCAAGTCGCTGGAATTGTCACGACTCCTGTGGTCTGATGTGCGGAGTGGCGCGATCGAGACGTCGCGCACGGCCTCGCATCTCGGGGCGCCTCACACAGGGAGGACGTGACTTGCCGTTTTTCGTTAAGGGAACCGATACGTCAGGGACTGTTTCACTCCGCCGCGACAACGCTGCCGGAGCTGTCAAGAAGGCCAGAGAGCTGCTCCATGACGGCAGCTGGGATGTTGAAATCATAGGTCCGGATGGGCTTCCGCATCCGATCGCCGAATTCGAGGCGATGTATCCCGCCAGTGCGGCGACGGCAATACATGCGACATAGCTGACAGGCAAGGGATGCAGTGACGGCGACCGATCTTGTTCTGCATCACTATCCGCGTTCGCCGTTTGCCGAGAAGGTGCGCATCGCCTTCGGATTGAAGGGCCTGCATTGGCATTCGGTGATCCAGCCGCGGATCGCGCCGAAGCCACAGCTTGTGCCGCTCACCGGAGGCTATCGCCGTATTCCGGTGCTGCAAATCGGCGCCGACATCTATTGCGATACGCGCCGCATTCTCGCGGAGCTTGAGCGGCGTTTTCCCGAGCCGACGCTTTATCCGGCGGACACGCGCGGTCAGGCCGATATCATTGCGGCCTGGGCCGATAGCGCGCTCTTCGCCACTGCGCTCGGTCTCGTGTTCGGCATCAACGGCGACCATTTCCCGCCGGAGCTGCATGCCGATCGCGCGAGTTTCACGTCGGGCAAGTTCGATGGCTGGGACAGCGTGAAGATGCGCGCGCAGCTTCCCGATCTGCGTGACCAGTTTCGCATTCATCTTCTCTCGCTCAGCGATTGGCTCACGCATGGCGACGCATTCCTGCTCGGCAGCGCGCCATCACTGGCCGATCTCGCCGTCTATCACCCGCTCTGGTATGCACGCGGCAATCTTGGTGAGAGCGAAGGCCTTGCCGGGTATCCGCGCGTCCTTGCTTGGATGGACCGGGTAGCCTCAGTTGGGCACGGAACGGTTGAGGAGCTGTTGCCCGAACAGGCGCTGGAGACCGCGCGGCTCTGTCAGCCTGTGATGACACCTCATCCAGCTCACAATGATATTGCCGCCGATCAGGGGCAGCTTTTTACGGAAGGCATGATGCTGTCCGTCACGCCGACCGATTGGGGCTTTGATCCCGTCATCGGTGCATTTGTTTCTGCGGATCATGAAAGCGTCGCTCTGCGTCGTGACGATCACGATGTCGGTACAACGGTTGTGCATTTTCCGCGTGCAGGCTTTGCGATTGCTCGAATATGAAAGCCCTGTCACGCACGCATGGCCCTCATTCGCGATTTCCGTGCGCCGCAATTTGACGCAGCTGCGTAAACGCGGCTAAGTCCGAAAAATGCTGTCTGACTGCGATATGCAGACTCCCAATTTGCAACGCAGTGTTCAACACTTCAGCGCACAGTAACAGAACAAGAAAGCACGCCGTTTCAGCGACGTTGCGCATCGGAGGATATGACCATGACCATGACCCGCCGCACGTTTGGACTTGGTGCCTCTGCCGTTCTGGCAGGGCCGATCGCTGCGCCGTTCATTCGCAGTGCCGGCGCTGCCGAGCCGGCGATCCGCATCGGCATGGTCAATTCGATGAGTGGCGGTCTTGCCGCCTATGCTCAGGAAGGTCAGCCGGCGTTCGAATACATCATCAAGAAGATCAATGCCGAAGGCGGCATCAAGAGCAAGGGTGGGGCCAGGATCGAACTGGTGCTGGCGGATGATACCAGCCAGCCCGCGCGCACCGCCGCCGAGGCGCGGCGCCTGATCACCGAGGAAAAGGTGCACCTTCTGACCGGCACCATCCTCAGCGCGCAGATGTTGGCGCTGACGCCGGTGGTCGACGAAGCCAAGATTCCGACGCTGTCGGTCTGGGCCGGCGGCTCGCAGTCGAACTACATGTTCACGCTGGGATACCCCTATGACCGCGGCTACGCGCAGACGATGCATGATTTCGTGATCTCGCTGCGCGACGATTTCAAGTTTCCGATCAAGACTGCCGTCATGGCCTATTCGAATTACGAGGCCGGTCAGCAGTCCAACAAGTTCCTGGTCGAGAAGCTGAAGGCCAGCGGCATCCAGATCATCGGCGAAGCCGCGCTCGATATTCGTGCGCAGGATCAGACCGCAGCGATGGTTCGCATTCGCTCGCTCAAACCCGATGTCGTTGTCGGCCTGGTGACGCCGCGTGACGGCATCCTGCTGCATCAGGCGCGCTACAATCTGAATTATCATGGCAGCATCTTCTGCGGCGGCACCGGCGGCTATTCGGATCTGTCGCTCTGGAAGGATCTCGGCCCCGAGATCGGCAAGGCCGTGCTGACGAAGAACCTGTTCGGCATGACTGGATTCAGTGCCGGCGCCAAGATCGAGTCGATGCAGAAGATCGTCACGGAATTGCGCGATGTGGCCAAGCTCGAAAAAATCGGTCAGGGCGCCGTGCAATATGCGCAAGCCGCGCGCGTGCTGCAGCAGGTGCTTGAAAATGCCAAGTCGCTGCAGAGCGATGCGCTGCTCGACGCGCTGAAGAACGTCAACATTCCGGCGGGCGATCCGAATCTCTACATTGCCAAGCCGAAGGGCCTGCAATTCGCGGAAGATCGCCTGCTCAAGGACGGTTCAGCGATGTTCATCCAGTGGACCCCGGAGCAGGATCAGCAGGTCGTATTCCCGAAGGAATTCGCCCAGGTTCCGCCGCGGCCGAAAGCTTGATCGGCTCGATATCGAGGCTGAGCGCAACATAAAGAGTAAACGGCTGTGGCATTTCTGGAAGTCTCCAACATCACCAGGCGGTTCGGCGGCCTGGTTGCGCTGAACGCGGTGAGCTTCGACGTCGAGAAGGGCGAAATTCTCGGCATCATTGGCCCGAACGGCGCTGGCAAGACCACGCTGTTCGGTGTGATCTCCGGCTTCATTCCACCGAGCGCGGGCGACGTGGTCTATGACGGCGAAAGCATTATCGGGGTGTCGCCGGATCGGCTGGTGCGCCGCGGATTGATGCGCTCCTTCCAGATCGTTCAGTCCTTTGCCGACATGACGGCGCTCGACGTCGTCACGACCGCTGCACTGACGCGCCGGCCGATGCGTGAGGCCATCGATTATGCGGCGCAGGCGCTGCTGCGCGTCGGCCTCGGCGGCAAGGAGCACAAGACACCGGCGACACTATCGCTGCAGGACAAGAAGCTGCTGGAGCTGGCGAAGTGCATCGCCACCGATCCGCGCTGCATTCTGCTCGACGAAGTGATGGCCGGCCTGACCATGGCCGAGACCGCGGCGCCGATCGCGATCATCGAGGAGCTCAACAAGCAGGGCGTCACCGTTGTGATGGTCGAGCATGTGATGCCGGTGATCATGCGGCTCGCGCAGCGCATGGTGGTGATCAATTTCGGCGAGAAGATCGCGCAAGGCACGCCTGCCGAGATACTCAAGGATCAGCGCGTCGTCGATGCCTATTTCGGAGATCATCTCGATGCTTGAGATCGATAATCTGGTCGCAGGCTATGGCGGCGTGCCGGTGCTGCGCGACATCAATGCCAAAATCACTGCTGGTGAGATCGTCGGCCTGCTTGGCGCCAACAATGCCGGCAAGACCACGCTGATCAATGCGCTGTCAGGCATGGTCAAGCCGATATCGGGCCGCATTTTGTTTCTCGGCGAGGACATCAGCAAGCTGACGCCGCAGGCGCGTGTCGAGCTGGGGATCGTGCAGGTGCCGGAAGGCCGCCTGGTATTTCCGGAAATGAGCATTCGCGAGAACCTTTTGCTGGGCGGCATCAACGCGCATGCGCGCAAGCATCGTCCGCAGCAGATGGAGAAAGTCATTGCGCTGTTCCCGCGACTCGGCGAGCGGCTGACCCAGAACGCCGGGTCACTGTCGGGCGGTGAACAGCAGATGCTGGCGATCGGCCGCGGGCTGATGGCGGAAGCCAAGTTGTTGATGCTCGATGAACCCTCGCTCGGTCTGTCGCCGCTGTTCGTGCAGTACATTTTCGAAATTGTCGACAAATTGCATGCGGACGGGCTGACGATCCTGCTGGTTGAGCAGAATCTGAATTTGACGCTGCGCCACGCCAGGCGCTGCTACGTGCTGGAGCGCGGGCAGGTGGCGGTCGAGGGTGATGCGGAGACCGTGAAGAACGATCCGCGCACCCGCAGCGCCTATCTTGGTCTGTAATCGGAGAGTGATGTGACCGAACTTTATCAGGCTCTCGCCCAAGGCCTTCTGATCGGCGCCACCTATGGCTTGCTGGCGCTGGGCATGGGGCTCGTCTACGGCGTCTCGGGCGTCGTCAACTTCTCGCATGGCGATTTCATCTCGCTCGGCATGTTCATGTGCCTTGCGCTGTATTCCGCCTTCGCCATGGATCCCTATGTGTCCATCATCATCACCGTGCCGCTGATGACTGCTATCGGCGCGCTGGTCTATATTTTCCTGATCAGGCCGATGGTCGGGCATCAGTTCCTGATGGTGGTGCAGCTTACGCTGGGTCTCAGCCTTGTGCTGCAGAACGGCATCCTGATGGTGTTCGGCGGCGAGCCCGCCCGCACGCCGTCCTTCGTCGAATCCAAGCTGATCATTCTCGGCGACGTGGTGCTGCGGGTGCCGCATATCGTCGCCTTCGTCGTGTCCTTCGCGCTGGCCATCGGCCTCTACATCATGCTGCGCTCGACCGATTTCGGCCGCTCTATCCGCGCCGTGCATCAGAATGCCCACGCCGCGGCACTGATGGGCATCAATGTCGGCCGCGTCCAGGTGCTGACTTTCGCGCTTGGCATCGGCATTCTCGCACTGGCCGCGGCCCTGCTGCTGCCCGGTACGCCGATCCAGCCGACCCAGGGCCTGCGCTACACGGTGATCACACTCTTGGTCGTGGTGCTCGGCGGAATGACCAATTTTGTCGGCATCATGCTCGGCGGCCTGATCATCGGCATCGCCGAGGCCTTCGGCACGATCTATCTCGACGGCCCGATCGGGTTGTTGCTGCCGTACATTATCTTCGTGGCGATCATGCTGTTTCTCCCGAAGGGCCTGACCTGGAGCTCGGCGCGATGAGAGAGGAATTCTACAAGACATTGGCGTCGCCGATCTGGTGGGGCGCATTGGCCATCGCCGCCATCATGCCCTTCGTGCTGTCGAGCTATTACGTCCACATTCTCACGCTGGCGCTGGTCTATGTGGCGCTGGCCTCGTCATGGAATATCGTCGGCGGCATGGCCGGGCAGATTTCTTTGGCCCACAGCCTGTTCATCGGCATTGGCTCGATGTTCTCGGCCGCACTCCTGCTCAAGCTCGGCATCAATATGTGGCTGGGTCTCGTGATCTCGGCGTTGATCTCGGGTGTGCTCGGTGCGGTGATCGCCTGGATCGATTTCCGCTTCCAGCTGGGTCATCTCTCTTTCGTGCTGATCACGCTGGCCTTCGCCGAAATGGGCAGCATCGTGGTCGAGGGCTGGGACTTCCTCGGCGGCGCGTCCGGGCTGTTGTTGCCGAAGGACACCGGTAATTTCCTGGCGTTTCAGTTCGGCGGCGGTCATGGCGCGTTCTGGATGATGCTGGGGCTGGCGGCTATCTGCGTGCTGGTCAATGTCGCGATCCTCAATTCCCCACTCGGCTATTATCTGCGCACCATCCGCGACAACGAGAAGGCGGCGCAGGCCATCGGCGTCAACATCCTGCGCTACAAGATCACCGCCATGGTGATCTCGGCGATGCTCGCCTCCGTCGTCGGCACTGCATATGTGCGCTATCTCACTTTTGCCGATCCTTACCTCTTGATCTCGCCCGTCATCACCATCGAGATCGTGCTGTTCGCCACGGTCGGCGGCCTCGGCCGTGCCTATGGCCCGGCGCTGGGCGCGCTGCTGCTGGTGCCACTCGGCGAAATCCTGCGCGGCAAGCTCGGCAGCACGCTGCCCGGCCTGCATTACTTCATTTACGGTATCGTCGTGATCTCCGTCATTCTGGTCACCCCGCGGGGGCTTCTGCCCTTGTTCGAGCGGCTCTGGGCGCGTTGGCGCGCCCCTGCGGTTGCGGGCAAGCCCTAAGCGGTTCGGGAATTTTCGTCGTTGAAGCATCGGCCATCCGTTGGCCGATGCCGTTTCCAACGATAGTCTCTCGTCACGGCGCAGCATTGGCTGTGCCGGTTGGGAGCTGAAATCATGCGCTTCGACGCCATCATCATCGGGGCGGGGCAGGCCGGGCCTTCTCTCGCCGGTCGGCTCACATCTGCCGGCATGTCGGTCGCGATCATCGAGCGCCATCTGTTTGGCGGCACCTGCGTCAATACAGGCTGCAAGCCGACCAAGACGCTGGTGGCCAGCGCCTATGCAGCGCATCTCGCGCGTCGCGGTGCCGAGTATGGCGTCATGATCGATTCGCCTGTTCGGATCGATATGGCCCGCGTGAAGGCGCGCGCCGACAAGGTGATCCATGACTCGCGCAATGGTGTCGAAAGCTGGCTGCGCGGCATGGATAAATGCACGGTCATCTACGGCCATGCACGCTTCGAGTCCGCGGATACGATCCGCGTGGGCGACGAATTGCTGACCGCGCCGAAGATTTTTCTGAATGTCGGCGGACGCGCCATTGTGCCTGACATGCCGGGGATCAACGACGTCACCTACTTGACCAATACAGGCATCCTGCAGCTCGATCGGGTACCGAAACATCTGGTGGTGATCGGCGGCAGTTATATCGGCCTGGAATTCGCGCAGATGCACCGGCGCTTTGGCGCCGAAGTGACGGTGGTGGAGAAGGGAAAGTATCTGGTTTCGCGCGAGGACGCGGAAATCTCGGAAGCGGTCCGCGATATTCTGCTCGCCGAAGGCATCCATATCCGAACCAGCGCCGAATGCATCACCTTCAAGCCGCATCCGGACGGCGTGGCTGTCGGTGTCGACTGCATCGAAGGCGCGCCGGAGATCATCGGCAGTGATGTTCTGCTCGCGGTGGGACGTCGTCCGAATACGGACGATCTCGGTCTCGACAAGGCCGGCGTCGCCGTGGATGCCCGCGGCTATATTAACGTCGATGACAGTCTCGCCACCAATGTACCCGGCATTTTTGCGATGGGCGATTGCAACGGCCGCGGGGCCTTCACGCATACGGCTTACAACGACTTTGAGATCATTGCCGCCAACCTGCTCGATGGCGCAAGCCGCCGCGTCAGCGATCGCCTTCCCGGCTATGCGCTGTTTATCGATCCGCCACTTGGCCGCGTCGGCATGACGCTGACGCAGGCAAAGGCCACAGGAAAGAAATTGCTGATCGGCAACCGGCCGATGACCCATGTGGGCCGCGCCGTCGAGAAGGGCGAGACGGCGGGCATGATGCAGGTTGTGGTCGATGCTGAGACGAAGAAGATTCTGGGAGCTGCGATCCTCGGCACCGGAGGCGACGAGGCGATCCATGGGATTCTCGACATGATGAATGCCGGCGCCGATTACACCCAGTTGCAATGGGCGGTGCCGATCCATCCGACCGTGTCGGAACTGATCCCGACGCTGCTCAACGAAATGAAGTGATCGCCGCTCAGGCGGTCTGGAACTTGAGCACGGCCATCAGCGTCAGCAAAGTGGTTGCGCAGGATGCGGACACAATCGCCATATTGATCAGATTACGGGCTGCCATTGTCACGACTGCAGAAGCGGGGTGAGCCACATCGGGCGCAGCAGTTTTCTTGCGCGGAGCCGGTTTCTTCTTTTGTGCCATGATTTCCCCGAAGAGGAGGGCCAGACCGTTGACCGGCCTGACCCTGACGCCTTCCCTGCCGAGGTTCATCCCCCGATCATGGCGCGACCATCGCATGAATGGCCGGTGAACTGCTTAACGCGCGTGGTAAATCGAATCTGACTGGATTCGATGGTTTACGAATTTTCTCGTTCTAGATTGTTCGCCCGCCATCGACCGGCAGGATCACGCCGGTGAGGAACTCGGATTCCTCGCCCGCCAGATACACGCAGGCATTGGCGATATCCGAGGGGCGCGACATGCGGCCGAGCGGAATCGTGCCGATAAATTTGGCCCGGTTCTCCGGCGTATCCGGCACGCCCATGAAGGATTCCAGCAGGCCGGTCTCGCCCATCACTGGCGCGATGCAATTGACGCGGATGCCATCGGGCGCGAGTTCCACGGCCATCGATTTCGACATCAGGTTCACCGCGCCTTTGGTGGCGTTGTACCAGGTCAGGCCCGGGCGTGGCCGGACACCGGCTGTCGAGCCGATATTGATGATGCGACCGCTCTTCTGCTTCTTCATCACCGGCACACAGGCATTGGTCATCAGGAAGATCGACTTCACATTGATGTCGAACGCCTTGTCGAATTCCTCTTCGGTGACTTCGAGCAAGGGCTTGTTGCGGAAGGTCCACCCGGCATTGTTGACGACGACGTCCAGCTTGCCGAACTTCTCGACCGCGAGTTTCACCGAGGCATCGACATCGGCCTTGCGGGTGACGCTGCCGCCGAAGGCGATCGCGCTGTCGCCGATTTCGGCTGCGACCTTCTTCGCGCCTTCGGCATTCAAATCGAGAATGACAACCTTGGCGCCTTCGCGGGCGTAAGAGCGCGCGATCTCGGCGCCGAAGCCCGATGCGCCGCCGGTGACGATGGTAGACAGGCCTTGAAGTCTCATGATGTTTTCTCCCGGATGCCGCGCCTTGTTCGGCGCTTGACCATGAAGGTTAGAGCCTGTGATGGCCGCTGGGAAGTCTCGACAGCGAATGGCTTTGGAGGAAACGTGGCTTTAGAGGAAACGTCTTGCGTTGACTTCTTCGAGATCGAGGCCTTCCTCGATAGAATGCAGCACGCTGTCGTGGATTTCGCCGGCGCGATGCATCTTCAGGAGCTCTGCACGGCCGGCTTCGATGGCGGCCAGCACCGTCTTGAAGTGATCGATGCGCTGCGACGAGAGCGTTTCAGCCTCTTCGGCATAGCGCGCCGCGGCGCCCTTGCGATAGGTATATTGCTCGAACAGGCGCGGATGGCGATGTGTGCCGTCATCATTGCGTGACGCCTTCTCGACGGCAGAAAATTGCGCGGTTGCAACTCGCGCGCGCGCCTGCGCCTCGCTGAGTTTGGAGTGATGCGGAGTATGGGTGCCGCCAGTTTTCACGAGGCGGCGCACGATCGGTGCCAGCGTCGAGCCCTGGACAAGGACCGTCACCAGAATCACCGCGAAGGTGATCGCCAGGATGACGTCACGCCCCGGAAATCCTTCCGGCAGTGACAGCGCGGCGGCGAGACTGACCACGCCGCGCAGTCCGGCCCAGCTCATGATGAACGGCACCGACCATGGTGGAGAGGGATCGCGGGCGCGCAGCTTCGGCATCAGCATGCGCGGCAGATAGGTGCCGGGAAACATCCAGGCGAAGCGGGCCAGGATTACCGCGGCGATGATTGCCCCTGTCGCCGGCAACAGCGCCACCAGCGCGTCATAGCCGCCGAGCCGATACAGCACGCCGCGCAGCGACAGGCCAATCAGGATGAACACCAGAGATTCCAGGACGAAAACGACGACGCTCCATGCAGCGGTGGCGCGGGTGCGCGTCGCAGCGCCGAAGAACTCGTGCTGCTTCCATCCGAGGATCATGCCGCAGGCGACGGTGGACAGGACTCCGGAGACGTGGAGCTTTTCCGCGGCGATATAGGAGATCCAGGCGACCAGGAAAGTCCAGGCGATGGTCAGGTCGATTTCCTTGATGCGCCTGATCACCAGAATCGCGGCGAAAGCGAATACGATGCCGACGAGCAGGCCGCCGATCGCGACCGAGAAGAAGCTCACGGTGGCCGCGGCGGCGCTGAACGAGCCGGTTAGCGCCGCCGCGATAGCGAAGCGCAGCAGCACCAGGCCCGATGCATCGTTGACCAGGCTCTCGCCCTCCAGCAGCACGATAATGCGCGGCGGGAGCGGTACGCTCTGCAGCACGGCCTTGGCCGCCACCGAATCCGGTGGCGAGACGATGGCGCCGAGCGCAAAACAGGCGGCCCAGGGCAGGGATGGCATCACCCAATGTGCGACCACGCCGACCACGAGGGTGGTGAAGAAGACGGCGCCGACGGCGAGCTGCAGGATAATGCGCAAATCGGCGCGGAAATCGCGCCAGGAGGTGAACCAGGCGCTCGACATCAGTAGCGGCGGCAGAAACAGCACCAGCACCAGTTCAGGGTCAATTTCGACATCGGGGGTGCCAGGGATCATCGCGAAGCCGATCCCGCCAAGGATCAGGGCAGCGGCGCGCGGAAGCTGAAACCGCCGCGCGAGCATGTCGAGCAACACGATGACGGCCATCAGCAGCAGGATGATTTCAAAGCGGGAAACGGCGGTCATGATGCCCTGTCGGAATGCGAGAACATGTGCGGATGATCGATCCCGGCACCTGCCGTGACCGGATTACCACTATCTATCTCGCAAATGCCACGCGGGCTGTACAGCGGGTCAGTGATCTCGCAGCAGGCCACAATGGAAAGGGGTGGCCCGGCGGGCCACCCCTTGATGCCTTCATATACGCTTCAGATTACTCAGCACTGCTGACCAGGCGCAGCGGTGCCTTATGCTCCACCATGCTGCGATAGGTGGCTACATAATCGAGGGCCATGCGCCGGGCGGTGAAGCGGGTTTCGAACTGCTTCCGGATCGCCGTACGGTCCATGCCGGCGAGACGACCCACCGCAGCAACTGCGCTGGTCTCGTCCTCGACGATAAAGCCGGTGAGAGCCTCGTCGATGATCTCCGGCACCGAGCCGCGGTTATAGGCGATGACCGGCGTGCCGCAGGCCATCGCTTCGATCATCACCAGGCCAAACGGCTCGGGCCAGTCGATCGGCAGCAACAGGCCATAGGCGCCGCTGAGGAATTCCGGCTTCTCCCGGTCGCTGATCTCGCCGATATATTCGACCAGCGGATGATCCATCAGCGGGCGGACAACCTGTTCGTAATAGTCCTCATCCGCGCGGTCGATCTTGGCTGCGATTTTTAAGGGGATGCCCGCGCGGATGGCGATCTTGATGGCGCGGTCGACGCCCTTCTCCGGCGCGATACGCCCGAGCACGGCGAGGTAGCCAGGGGTGATCGGCTGCGGTGTCAGCAGTTTCTCCGGAAGACCGTGATAGATCGTGCGCACGAAATTCGCCTGCGGCACCGGGCGCCGCTGCGCATTCGAAATCGAAATTACGGGAATCTTGGAGAAGGTCGTGAAGGTAGGCTGATGTTCCGGCAAATCCAGACGGCCATGCAGCGTCGTGAGAAACGGCGTGGGTTGGCGGGAGAACAGGGAGAACGGATAGTAGTCGAGATGGAAATGCAGAACGTCGAATTCGTCGTCGTCACATTTTCGCCTTACGCGCTCGAGCATTTCCATATGGAGTGCGTTGGGGTCGCGGACAGAGCCATCGAGCCGCAACGCCCTCGGCCAGCCCGCATCGAGCTTGCCTGACGTTTGAGAGTCGCCGCTGGCGAACAGCGTAACATCATGCCCCTGCGCCACCAGCTCTTCGGTCAACCAATGCACGACCCGTTCCGTGCCGCCATAGAGTTTCGGTGGAACGGCTTCTGTCAGCGGAGCAACTTGCGCGATGCGCATTTACATATCTCCTATGTTGGAAGTGATGAACAACTTCAACGATGACGTGTCGGTAGCGATATGCCTGAAGCTGGAACGTTCTCGCATCTGCGAAGTTCCTGTGTGATCTGCGTAGTTCGTCCACACTGTGGTCTTGCTGATGCCATCACGTTCAACCACGCTTTCGGGAATGTTGATGCTGCCGGAATGTTGCGCAGAGATGGCGAGAGCGTGGGAAATTCGGGACGGCATCATCTTCATCAGTAGGCGGGGACGCTGTCCGTCACGATTCTTGTTCTCGTTCAACGGGTTTTAAAAATACATGGACAGTCTTTCGGGATATGCGTATCGCCCTTTCGCCTTTGTGATGCGCTACATCAGGATGCGTTCTGCATCACACACGGTCATCCTGCTCTCCGTGCTTGCAGCGGTCGCCTGCTCGGTAGGCACGCAATACGGGATTAAATTTTTAGTCGATGGCCTGTCAGCGGGGCCGTCGGGCAGCGGTAAAAGCGTCTGGGCCGCGTTCGCCGTGCTCATCGCGCTGATCACAGCCGATATGTTCCTGTGGCGCGTGGCGAGCTGGACGGCGAGCTACACATTCGTTGGCGTCACCGGTGATCTCAGGCGCGATATGTTTCGCCATCTGACCGGACACGCACCGAGCTACTTCTCGGATCGGCTGCCGGGGATGCTGACCAGCCGTATCACGGCGACATCCAACGCCGTCTTCACGGTTGAAAACATGTTTGTCTGGAACGTCTTGCCGCCCTGTGCCGCGACATTCGCCGCGATCATGCTGATCGGCACTGTTAGTCTGCCGATGGCAGCGGGCTTGACCGTCGTGGCCGGCGCGGTGGTTGTCATGATGTTCAAGATGGCTGCCGCCGGAAAGGCGCTGCATGACGATTTTGCCGACAAGGCCGCGGCGGTCGATGGCGAGATGGTCGATGTGATAAACAACATGCCGCTCGTCCGCGCTTTCTGCGGATTGAGCTTCGAACATGACCGCTTCGATGAAACGGTTGATCGCGAGCTGAATGCGCGTGGTCGCAGCCTGCGCTATCTTGAGCGTCTGCGTCTGACGCATGCGGCCATCACGGTCGCGCTGACGATCGGGCTGCTCGCCTGGGCGATCATGCTCTGGCAACGCGGCGCCGCCAGCACCGGCGATGTCGTTCTGATCTGCACCCTCGGTCTCTCGATCCTGCACGCGACGCGAGATCTTGCGGTGGCTCTGGTGGACGTCACCCAACATGTTGCGCGTTTGTCCGAAGCGCTGTCCACATTGCTGGTGCCCCACGAGCTCAGTGATCATCCAGAGGCCGAGCCCCTGGTCAAATCAGGTGCAGCGATCGCCTTCAACAATATCTCGTTCCGGTATCCCGGTGGCTTGCAGGTGTTCGACAAGTTCACCTTGCGGCTCAATGCCGGGCAGCGCGTCGGCCTCGTCGGGCAGTCTGGCGGGGGAAAGTCCAGCCTGTTCGTGCTGTTGCAGCGTTTCTACGACGTGCAGGAGGGCAGCATCACCATCGATGGCCAGGATATTTCACGCGTGACCCAGCACAGCCTGCGTCATGCGATCTCCGTGGTGCCGCAGGACATCTCACTGTTCCATCGCTCCATCATGGAGAACATCCGGTATGGACGCCCCGAGGCCACGGATGAGGAGGTACTGCGTGCCGCCATTTCGGCGCGTTGCGATTTTGTCGAGACGTTGCCGGAAGGTCTTCACACCATGGTAGGGGATCGCGGCGTCAAACTGTCGGGCGGGCAGCGCCAGCGCATCGCCATTGCACGCGCCTTCCTGAAGGATGCACCCATTCTGCTGCTGGATGAGGCGACGGCTGCCCTCGACAGCGAATCGGAGGAGGCGATCCGTGAAGCACTGGCGCGTCTGATGCGCGGTCGCACGGTGATCGCGATTGCGCATCGCCTCGCGACGCTGCGTAATTTCGATCGCGTGGTCATGCTGCAGAGCGGCAAGATCATCGAAGATGGCAAACCTGATCATCTGATGCAGGGCGAGGGGCCGTATCGGGAACTCGTCACACAGGAAATGAGCCGTCTCGCGCAGCACGCAGCCTGACGACTCAGTTATCCTCTCCAGGCGCTGCGTTTATCTTCGTGCCTGTCTTTACCTTACAACCGGCCGAGGTCGTCCATGTCCATCGAAGCCGCCGCGACCAAGTTGAACGCTATCGCCGATCAAAAGGCGGTCGAGTCACCGTTCTATATCCCGATGACGGGCCCTGCGTCGCGCCCGAGGCGCGCGCTCAAGCATGACGATACGTTCGTGGTGCTCGACAGCCATGGCGATATCGGCGCGTCCGCGGGCGGGCCGGATGGTCTGTTCAACGCCGATACGCGTTATCTCGCGCGGCTTGAACTGGCACTGAACGACGTTCAGCCACTGTTGCTCGGCTCCAATCTGCGCGACGACAATTCATCGCTCACCGTCGATCTCACCAATCCCGACATCTATCGCAATGGCCGCATCGTGTTGCAGAAGGATATGCTGCACATTGTACGCACCTTCTTCTTGTGGCGTGGCGCCGCCTACCAGCGCATCGGCCTGCAGAATCACGGCGAACACAGCGCCAGCTTCGATTTGACACTGTCGTTCGACAATGACTTCGCCGACCTGTTCGAGGTGCGCGGCGAAAGGCGCAAGCATCGCGGCATTGCTACCAGTCGCCTGGTCGGTCCGAGCGACGTGGCGCTGGAATATACCGGACTCGACGGTAAGCCTCTCAGCACGATGGTTCACTTTGATCCGCGTCCGACGCGGCTGGCCGCCAATACCGCGACCTATCACTTCGAGCTGAAGCCGCAGAAAACGACGTCACTGTTCGTGGCAGTCAGCTGCAATGCCGAAGTCGGCCACAAGCCTGTGCCGTTTTTCCGCGGACTGCTCGCCCATCGTCGCGAAATGCGCAATTTCAGCAAAGGTGCGGCGACGATCGAGACCTCGAATGATATTTTCAACGAGGTGATCTGCCAGGCGATGGCGGATCTCAATATCCTGATGACGAATACCCCGCAGGGCCGATATCCCTATGCCGGCATTCCCTGGTATTCGACCACATTCGGCCGCGATGGCCTGATTACGGCGCTGCAGTTGCTGTGGATCGACCCGCGCGTGGCGCGCGGCGTGCTGAAACGGCTCGCGGCGTTTCAGGCGAAGTCGATCGATCCGCTGGCGGATGCCCAGCCCGGCAAGATCCTCCATGAAATGCGCGGCGGTGAAATGGCCGCCTTGCGTGAAGTTCCGTTCGCGCAATATTACGGCAGCGTCGACTCAACGCCGCTCTTTGTGATGCTCGCAGGGATGTATGTCGAGCGCACCGGCGATGATGAGACCCTGCGCGAACTATGGCCGTCCGTCGAGGCGGCCCTCGCATGGATCGATGGTCCCGGTGACCCCGACAAGGATGGCTTCGTCGAATATCAGCGGGCTACCGAGCAGGGACTTCAGAACCAGGGCTGGAAGGATTCGTATGACGCGATCTTCCATTCCGATGGAAGGCTGGCCGAGGGCAATATCGCGCTGGCGGAGGTGCAGGGTTATGTCTTCGCCGCCAAGCATCTGGCGTCCCGTCTCGCATTGCGCATGAACCTGCCCGACAAGGCTCGGCAGCTCGAAGCAGAAGCCGGGCAACTTGCTGCGCGGTTCGAGGAGGCCTTCTGGTGCGAGGAACTCGGCACCTATGCGCTTGCGCTCGACGGCGCGAAGATGCCTTGCGCAGTTCGTGCTTCGAATGCGGGCCAGTTGCTGTTCACAGGCATCGTCCGTGAGGATCGCGCGCGCATGGTCGCTGCCGACATAATGGGTCCGCATTTCTTCACCGGCTGGGGCATTCGCACCATTGCGCGCGGCGAGGCGCGCTACAATCCGATGTCCTATCATGATGGCTCGATCTGGCCGCACGACAACGCGCTGATCGCACTCGGTCTGGCGCGCTATGGCCTGAAGCATTCGGTGGAGACCGTCTTCAAGGGCCTGTTCGACACCGCGGCCTATATGGACCTGCGACGACTGCCGGAATTGTTCTGCGGCTTCCAGCGCGAAAAACGCCGTGGGCCGACCTTGTATCCGGTGGCGTGCGCGCCGCAGGCCTGGGCCAGTGCGACGCCGTTCACACTGCTCGAAGCGGCGCTTGGAATCGAATTCGACGTCGCGCGCGGCGAGATTCGCTTCCGCAATCCGCGGCTGCCCGCTTTTCTGCAGTACGTCATTCTGCGTGATCTCCGGCTCGGCGAATCCAGCGTCGATCTTTGCCTGCGCAAACACGATAACGATGTGTCGCTGGAAGTGCTGCGGACCCGCGGTCAGATCCAGGTGTCGATCGTGCTGACGCATTGACGCGTCTCCTGGCGCAGGGGTTCGCATCATCGGCGATACATGTGAGTAAGGGACTTTCCATGCCTGCAAATCGGATCATTGCCGGATTGGCTATGTCGTTGGCGTTGAACGTTGGCGCCGTGTGCCGGGCGGCGGATGCCCCTGCGCTTCCACCCGCGGCATCGGAGAAATCCACTCCTGAAGCGCAATCGTCAGTGCCGTCGTCCGCACCTGATGCGGCTGCCGTGCAGCCGGCAACGCCGCCGGTCGTATCCGCGCCCGAGAAACAGCCATCGCCGGTATCCCCGCAGACGGCGTCAAAACCTGATGTAGCCGCGCCTGCGCCTCCCGCGACTGTCGCCAAGCCACCGTCGGTGACGGTAATCGATGCCTTCGATGCCAAAGGCATTCTCGGCCGTGATGTGCGCAGTCCTGCAAGCGAGAATATGGGACGCATCGCCGACGTCATCGTCGATCGTGCGGGACAGGTGCGCGGCGCGGTCATCGACTTCGGCGGCTTCCTCGGGGTTGGCTCGCGCAAGATCGTGGTCGATTGGGGGGCGTTACATTTCTGGAACGTGGCCGACAAGACCGCCAGCATCACGCTCGATCTCACGCGCGAGCAGGTGCGTGCGGCGCCGGAATACAAGGACGATCAGCCTATTGTTGTGCTCGGCGCATCCGGCACGCTCACGCCGTTGAGGTTTCCGCCTCTCACCATGCAGGAGCGTTAATTGGCGGTTCACGCAACCACACGCGCAGCTGATCTCTCCCGCCGCGATGATGTCGCGGCGGTGACCGAGGTCGCTTGCGCACCGGGGATTGCACCGGAGTCCGAGTCGTATCCGCAGGAGCCACGGCGCAGTCCGGAGCCGTCGAAGCAGAGCCTGCGCGGGCTCGACTGGTTCATCTTCTTCCTTGCCGACGTGCAGACCGGCTTTGGTCCATTTGTTGCGGTCTATCTCACGACCCAGAAATGGACGCAGGTGGAGATCGGCTTTGTGTTGTCGATCGGGGGCATCGTCGCGCTGCTCGGCCAGATCCCGGGCGGCGCCATCATCGATGCCGCGCGCTCGACACGGCTGGTGGCCGGGGCAGCCGTTGCGACCATCGCCTGCTGTGCGCTGGCCTATGCGGTGCTGCCGATCTTCCCCATCGTCGTCACCGCGGCGACGCTGCATGCGATGGCGAGCTGTGTGCTCGGCCCTGCCATCGCCGCTATCAGCCTCGGGCTGGTCGGTCCGATGCGGATCGGTGAGCGCCTTGGCCGTAATGCGCGCTTCGCCTCGCTCGGCAATGGCGTCGCCGCTGCCGTCATGGGCACTTGCGGCTATCTGCTGTCAAGCCGCTCGGTGTTCATCGTCACGTTCCTGCTGGCGCTGCCGGTACTTTACGCGCTGTCGCGGATTCGACCTCAGGAGATCAATTCTGCGCAGGCCCATGGTGCCAGCACCAAAGAGGCCGAGAGCAACAGGCCGATCCGTTTTCGCGATCTGATGCGACAGAAGCCGCTTTTGATTTTCGGCTGCGCTGTGCTGCTGCTGCAGTTTGCCAATGCCGCGATGCTGCCGTTGATGGCTGGTGTCGTTACCACGCGGTCGGCCGATTGGGCGCCGGCGCTGATCGCCTTCTGCATCGTGGTCCCGCAGGCCATCGTCGCGGCGACCTCGCCGACGGTCGGCCGCAAGGCGCAGCAGTGGGGTCGACGGCCTCTCTTGCTGATCGCCTTTGCGTCACTGGCGATCCGCGGATTGCTGTTTGCCGTGGTTACCGACCCGTTTGCACTGGTCGCTGTGCAGGTTTTCGACGGCGTCACTGCTGCCGTGTTCAGCGTGATGATTCCGCTGATCGTTGCCGACATCGCCTTCGGTAGCGGGCGCTTCAGCCTTGCACAGGGCATCGTCGGCACAGCCACCGGCATCGGCGCGTCGCTCAGCACGGTGACCGCCGGCTATGTGGCCGACAAGCTCGGCGCACCGGTCGCCTTTATCGGGCTGGCCTGCGTCGCCGGGCTGGGCCTCTTGCTGATCTGGCTGGTGATGCCGGAAACCCGCCGCGAGCACAGCGAGGTCGAGAGCTAGCGTCAGGGCGCGACGTTCTCGCCGAGAAAGTTGACCGCCGCCGTGACACCGCCCTTGCCGTGCGGAATGCCGAGCGCCTGCAGTCCCATCTCGATCACGCCGAGCGTTCCGAGAATCATGGGCGCGTTGACATGGCCCATATGGGCGATGCGGAATGCCTTGCCGTGCAGGTCGCCGATGCCGACGCCGAGAATGACGCCGCATTTGTCGCGGCAATAATCCAGCAGCGGCGTCGGGTTGTCCATCCGCACCGTCGTGACCGTGTTGCCGCGTTCTTTCGGCTCGATGATGTTGAAGCTCAGCACGCCGCCATCGGCCCATACGGCAACAGCCCGGCGAACGGCTTCCGCCAGCAATCGATGGCGCTGGAACACGTTGACCAGCTTCTCGTCGAACAGCATGTCGATGGCCTGACGCTGCGCGAACATCAGATGCACCGGCGCGGTGCCCGAATGTTTCCGGTAGTGCTCGTCGCCGTCGCGCTCGGTCCAGTCCCAATAGGGCGTGCGCAGATTCGCCGTCTTGTGAACCTCGCGCGCGCGATCATTCGCGGCGACATAGCCGAGGCCAGGGGGTGTCATCAGGCCTTTCTGCGAGCCGGACATGGCGACATCGATGCCCCATGCATCCATCTCGAACGGCATGCAGCCGAGCGATGCGACGGTGTCGACCATGAATAATGCGGGATGGCCGGCCGCCTTGATCGCCTTGCCGATGGCTTCAATGTCGTTGAACGCGCCCGATGCCGTATCGATCTGCACCGCGAGCACAGCCTTGATCTCGTGCCTGGTGTCCTGTCGCAACGCTACTTCAACCTCGGCAGGACGAATGGCGCGATTCCAGTCGCCCTTCAGGCTCTGCAC
This sequence comes from Tardiphaga sp., assembly GCF_041424195.1. Classification (NCBI taxonomy): domain Bacteria; kingdom Pseudomonadati; phylum Pseudomonadota; class Alphaproteobacteria; order Hyphomicrobiales; family Nitrobacteraceae; genus Tardiphaga; species Tardiphaga sp. The sequence continues at coordinate 33,995 of NZ_JBGMOE010000090.1, forward strand.
GGCGACGCCCATGGCGCCCGCAGCGTGGCCCCAGCCGGCCGCGAAACGCCCGCTTTCCAGCACCAGGATCTTGTCGCCGCGCGACAGCACATTGGTGAGCGTCGCTTCCCACGCACCATGCCCGTTGGCGATATACATATAGGTGTTGCCCTTGGTGGCGAACAACGTGCCGATATCGCGCAGCAGCCCGAATGTGAGCTGCACCATTTCCTTGGAGTAGATATCCAGCGGCGGACGATGCATCGCCCGCAATACTTCATCTGGCATCGTGGTGGGGCCGGGGATGGCGAGAAATTCACGACCTGCACGAACGACCATTTTCAATCCTTGTTGGTATTTTCGGCCATGGTGCCATGGCGCAGCGCGAAATCAAAGCGCGTGTGAGATGGTCTGAATTTGACTGCCTAGTGAGTCAGCGCATCACGCCCGATCACATTCGCGATGGCCTGGAAGATCTGGTCCTTGATCTCGGTCGCCGCCGGGCTCGGGATCGTCTCGGAAGGGCCGTCGTGTTTGGCGCAGGCCACCACCAGCCGCAGGATCCAGACTTCGCCATCAGTGTAGTACAGGTCGCCGCCCCCATTGTGACCGGCGACGGTCGGGCCGATTCCGGTGACCTGATATTTGGCCTCGACCATGCCGGCCTTTTCGAGGTCGCCCGCGAGCGCTGCGCGCTCCGCATCGATATCGGCAGCGATGTGATGCGTGATCGCGCCGGTGTATTTGCTGATCCCGACGCTGCGATCGAAAGTCGCATCGCCAAGCCAGACCGGGCGATCTTCCTGCCCCTTGTCGAGAACCTTCCAGAGCCGGATATGGTGGCGATGATCAGCGCTGTTGCCGACAGGCTTCTCGAAAGCGAGATCCTCGCGGCGGCCGAGATAGACCAACGGGCTCACCGGTGCATCGCGATAGGGGCGGTCGAGCAAGACGCTGCCGACAATCTCCAGGGACGAGCGTAACGTTACGGGATCGGCGGGATACCAGCCGGCAGCATGCATCGCGCACAGCACGTCCTTCGTGTCACCGATCAGGCCGACATTGATGGGATCGCCGGGAATACCTTGCGCGGTCATCGTCGTCATCGGCAAGCCGGCAAGGCTCTTCTGGTGCTCGTAATGGGTCCAGAGTTCGGGGAGCAAGAGATAGGCGATGCCGCCATAGATGACCAAGGCAAGCAGCGTCAGTCGCGCTGCCCGGAATGTCCGGCCGCGGCGTTGTTTCTGCGCAATGACATCCGTCTGCAGGTCAGCCAAGGTTCCGCTCGATCGAATCTGAGCGGGGAACGTGCCACGTCAGCGCCGCCGTGTCATCGTCGGGTCTCGCGGCAGCCGGCGGCTTCGGCCTCTTCTTTAGAGCAAAACCAGCGTGTTCCCTTGCTGATCCGCATGCTGATCTTGGCATACCAGCGGCTTTCGGGCGTGTGATAGATGCAGACGCCGGCCCGGTTGACGTTGCCCTTGATCCGGCAGGTCGGAGACGGCGCCACATGGCCGGATGCCGAGGCCAGCAGGATCGGCAAGGCGTCCTCCGGAGGCTTGATCGAGCCAAGAATGGTGGTCTTCTTGTTGCGCACGCGCCAGTCCCAGGGCGCAAAGAACGCACCCGCCCAAAGTCCGGCCTTGGCTTCCCGTGCGGCTTTCTCGTCGGCATCATAGGTATGCGAGAAGCGCACATAGGAGAGTGCCCAGCCGCTCTTCACCATCCACTGACCGATGTCCTCGCCATCCACCTCGCATTTGGCGACCGAGCGGCCGAAGCGATCGGTACGTAGCACGTGGCAGGTCCAGCTTTTGTCGCCGACATGCTCCATGAGCGCTTCATGTGCGGCGACACCGCAGGTCCAGCGCTCGCCATTGGCATTCAGGCACAACTGGTCGAGGCCCGGCGCGTCTATGCCGGCGAGCCGGATGCGGATCGCGCCGATGGACATCTGGTCGCCGTCGCGGATCTTCGGTACCCCCGTCACATCGGCGGCCTGTGCCAGTGCGGGAATGCAAAGCATCGCGATAAAAAGGGAAAGGGTGCGGAACATGCGCATCGAACCGTTTGATTGCAAAATCATGACGACAATCCGGAGACAGTGCGGGCATTTCGCCGCGCATGCCAGCACGGTCGCTCCTTCATACCTTCAACTTCGCGCGATGAACTAGGCGGCATGGCCGTTCATCATCTTCCGCCGCGTCAGCGCGAGACCCATCAGCACGAAGGCTGAGGTCACTTCGGGGCCGCCAACCAGAATTCGTGTCGGCGTTTTCATCTTGTTCCATTCATAGGCCTTGAACGGACCCTTGCGGCCGCCTTCGCCTGTTGCTTTGATGATGCAGCGCAGCGCAGGTGCGAAATGCGCGAGCTCGCCGCCGAGGTGTCCGAGCGCGATCAGTGCGAGTGCCGCATCGAACGCGTTCATCTCACGCGCAATCAACTCGTGCTGCACATAGGCGAGAACATGCAGGCGAATGAATTCGAATGTGCCGTCGGTATCGATGGCCTGTTGTGTTGCGTCCGGCAGTTCACGGAAAGCCGCATAGCAGCGGCCGAAATAGGCGCTGTAGAGCTCTGGCAGATAATAGATGTGCGATCTCGGATCGGCGAAGGCGCCGGATGCCACGAGGCGGCGCTGGAATCCGATGATCCGCCGCATCGTTTCCAGTCGTTTCGGCGTCTCCATGACCTTCCAGCGGGTCAGATTGCGGAACGATACTTCGAGCACGTCGAGATTAAGCGTCGGATCGAGATCGTTGCCATAGGGTCGCTCGCCCGCGAGATTGTCGATCCAGGTGACGATCGCGCCGTCATAGTCGATGTGGTCATTGATCGGTACGGTGACCATCGGCTCATTGCTGCCGTTGCCGACCTGATAACCGGCATAGAAGTCGAGCAGGGGCTGATCGAGGATCGGATCGGTCGAGCCGGCCTGCGTGGCGGCGGAGAATGAGCAGGCTGTGGTGTCGCAGTCCGGAACATAGATGCCGAAGCCGAGATCCTGCTTGATTTGCGCAAACAGCCGGCTGAAGCGCGGATGCGGTGGCGGCGCCAGCGCGGTGATGACGTTTACGCTCGTCCCGTCATGCGAGTGGACTTCCTCGCGGCTGGTGACCAGACAGAATTCAACCATCGCATCGATGGCGCGGCGCGAGGATGTCGTCTGGTCCGGCGATGGCAGTCCGGTTTCGCCGAAGCTGAGTAGCGCCTCGGTGTAGAAGGCGTCGTAATAGGCCGAGCGATGCCGGATCTGCACCGGCTCCCACATGGGCTCGGCAATTCCGGTCCACGGCGGATTGATGAGTTTACCGGCCGGCGAACGCGCGATGAAGATGCGCGCAAGTGTGAACAGCAGCGTCGAATTCTTGTAGCCGCGCGAATTCAGGCCGGTCAGGGCCATCAGGAATTCGCGGCCATGCATGTCGGGATCGCCGATCAGGTTGAACGCCGCATAGGTCGGGATGAAACCGTTGCATTCGAACGAGCGCAGCAGATGCGTGCCGCAGGCCTTGATGACATCGTCGATCTCGCCCAGCGACGGCGCCTGCGCTGAAGCCGCGGCGGGCTTCGGCGCCGGATGGCGCAATGTGACCGTATCGAGAAGCTCGGCGATCGGGTGGCCGATGGCTTCCCAATCGGGGCTTTCGTCATCGCGTGCCGAAATCAGGGCATGCTGCACGGCTTTGAAGCGGACGGGGTCGCGCAGCTCGGACAGGCCGGCGCGGCAGAGCAACGGACGAAGCGCGGGATTGCCCAGCGCGGTTTTGTAGAACTTGATGATATGGGCGTCGCCGCCGGTGTGCTTATGGAAGAGGGGATCGCAGAGGTCGTAGAGCGACGGGCCGTCCTTGCTGGATGTCAGCGCGCGGTATGCGGCGCCGGCAAAATAAGACACACTCATGAGGTTTCTTTCAGTGCGGCTTCCTGCGCACGTTTCGAAAACCGTCCGCCGTCGCCGCGGCGCAATCGCCTCCCGATACCTGCAACCCCTTGAAAAGTTGCACGAATCGGCAGGGATTACAATTGCGTGAAGCGCAAGCTCATTCAAGACCTTAGCCAGGTCGGGCAGTAACCCTGTCTTAAACCCCGGCCTTTACCGGTTGCCCGGGTGGCCCCGACGGGTTAACAACCGGTTTGCTGCGATGCCGCAAATTGAGCGTATTTAATACTCATTGGTTTGGCATCCCTTCAAACCTATTTCGACGTTCGCGCGACCCACGGGTTGTGCGTGAACGATGAGCAGGAATGACGTAATGAACGTACGGCAGTTTCGCGTATCCCGTCGCTCGATCACTGTGGCCGCAGCTTTTGTCGGTCTGGTCTCGCTGGCGCTTGGCGCCAATGCCGCGCTGAACAAGCGTTCTCTGGAAGCTGCGCAGGCCGCGACGGTGACCGGCAGCATCAATCCTGTGACGACGGCATCGCGCATCGCGCTGGTGATAGGCAACGGTCATTACCCCGATGCCGGCGCGCCGCTCGCCCAGCCGATCAACGATGCCCGCGCCATGACGAGCGCACTCCGCCGCGACGGTTTCGATGTGGATGTGGTGGAAGATGCGACCCGCGATGACATGACCCGTGCGGTCGAACGTCTCAAGGCCAAGATCAGGCCGGACTCGGTCGTGATGCTGTATTTCGGTGGCTATGGCGTTCAGGTCGGCCGGCAGAGCTATATGATCCCGGTCGATGCTGCGATCTGGAAAGAGCGTGACATTCGCCGCGACGGCATGAGCGTCGAGGCCGTGCTCGACGTCATGAAAGAGCGTGGCGCCCAGGCCAAACTGGTCGTGCTGGATGCGTCCCGCCGCAATCCCTATGAGCGCCGCTTCCGCGGTTACTCCCGTGGTCTCGCGCCGATCGATGTTCCTGAGAATGCGCTGATCCTGACCTCGGCGACGCCGGGCAAGGTCGCCGACGATGTCGATGGCCAGAACAGCCTGCTTGCCACCGAACTCTTGAAGAACATGAAGGCCAAGCCGGCGAGTGCCGAGTCCGTCTTCACCAACACCCGCGCTGCCGTCACCCGTGCGACGTCGGGCGAGCAGGTCCCGGTGGTGTCCTCGTCGCTGGTTGAAGACATCCTGCTCGGTGACAGCGCAACGGCCAAGGCCGGCAGCTAAGCCCCGGCAACTGATCTTTCCCGTTACGATTACTTTGCAGCGTCTGCGTTAGCCATCACTGGTCGAACCGGGTCGCCTTCGCGCAACAAGGCGCCGGCCCGCGCGACGATCACATCGCCATCATTCAAACCTTCGCGGACTTCGACGCGACCGCCCGACATCAGCCCGATCTCGACGCGCCGCGTTTCGATGCGCTGCCGTCGCACCACCTGCACGACGGTGCCGCCGGCACTATAGAGAACGGCGGTCAACGGCACCGCAATGCCGCAGCTTTCGCCGGTCTTGATGATGGAGCGCGCATAGGAATTGCTCATCAGCCGCCGGGCCGAGGTGATCGAGATCACGACCTGGCCAAGCTGGCTGTTGGGCTCCACGGTGGAGGCCACGCGTTTCACTTTACCGTCCAGCTCTCCGGCACCGATCACCTTGACCTTCACCGGTTGATCTATCTTGAGCTTCGGCAGATCGCGGGTCGGCACCTGGCCAATGAATTCGAACTCGCTGCGCGCGATGATGCTGAAAAGCGCTTCGCCCTTGGCCGATGCAAGCGATCCGACCACGGCGGATGAAGCGCTCACCAGTCCTGCGACGGTCGCCTGCACTTGCAATGAGCCGCCTTCCGGCGGCGTCAGGCGCGCGAGGATCTGGCCTGCGGTGACGTTCTCGCCGGCGTCGACCATGACCTCAGCAACCTTGAGGCCCGGGCGGTCCGGACGGATCGAGACTTCCTCGCGCGGAACGAGGATGCCGGAAACCTCGACGGTGGCGGCGAAGCAGGACTTTGCGGCAGTCAGCACCGTCACTGCGGCACCCTTCGGCGCGTCGGCAGGATCGTCGGCGGCCAGAGCCGGCTGCGTGAACACGCATAGCGACAATGCGACCAGCAATCTGGCCCATGATGTGGTTCGCTTCGGAGAGGCGACGGACAGGGTCATTGCATGGGCCTATTTGTGCGGGACAGCTGGCGGCTGGTCGCCGGTCTGGCGGTCTTCCTCACCGCTCGACACCAGCAGCTTGCGCCCGAAGCGCCAGGCCAATTGCCCGACATCATCGATCATCAGGAACATTGCCGGCACGAACAGCAGCGACAGCGCTGTCGAGAAGATCAGCCCGCCAATGATGGCAAGTGCCATGGGTGAGCGGAATTCGCCACCGGCACCGAAGGCTAGCGCGGACGGCATCATGCCGGCCGCCATGGCGACGGTGGTCATCACGATCGGCCTTGCCCGCTTCATGCCGGCATCGATGATCGCGACCTCTCGCGGCTTGCCTTCGCGAATGGCTTCCACCGCAAATTCCACCAGCATGATGGCGTTCTTGGTGACGATGCCCATCAGCATCAGGATGCCGATCCACACCGGCGTCGTCAGCTGCTTGCCGGTCAGAAGCAGCGCCAGGATCGCGCCCCCGATCGACAGCGGCAGCGAGAACAGGATAGTGATGGGTTGCAGGAATGTGCCGAACAGCAGCACCAGCACCGCATAGACCATCATCAGGCCTGCCGAGATCGCGGTGGCAAAGCCATCCGCCAGTTCGTTCAGGCTTTCGGCGTCGCCGGACTGCTTGACGCTCACATTCTTCGGCAGGCTCTTCATGACCGGTAGTTCGTAGATTTTCTTCAGGGCATCGCCGAGCGCGGCGGTGCCGACGAGATCCGCGGCCACAGTGGCCTGACGCTCTCTGTCGTAGCGGTTGATGCTGGTCGGTCCCTGATCGAGCTTGATGTCGGCGACCACCGAGAGCGGCACGCCGCCGCGCCCGCCGCCCAGCGGCACCCGCAACTGTTCGAGGATCTGGAAATCCGCGCGCGCCGTATCTTCTAGCTGCACGCGGATCGGCACCAGGCGGTCGCCGGCGTCGAACTTCGCCAGAGCCGGGCCGACGTCGCCGATGGTGGCGACGCGGATGGTTTCCGACAGGCTCTCGGTGGAGACGCCGAGCCGCGCGGCGAGATCGGCACGTGGCTGCACGCGCAGCTCAGGACGATCCAGCGAGGTTTCCGAGATCACGTTGGAGATCAGCGGAATGCGCTTCATCTGCGTCGCGAGTTCGCTGGCGACATTGGCGACGACATTGCTGTCGGTGCCGGTCACCACCAGCGAGATGGCGCGCAGCCCGTTCTCGTCGAGGAACCAGTAGCGAATATCCGGAACGCTTTCGAGTTCCTTGCTGATATCGAGTTCGAGCAGGCGCTGTGTATGTGCGCTGTCGCGTTCGCTCTTCGGGGTGTAGTTGATGATCAGAGCTGCGCGTCGCACTTCATAGGTGCCGGGCGGGACGTGCCCGCCGTCGACGAATACGCTCTTCACTTCAGGTCGCTTGCGCAGCCGTGCAACGATGTCCTCTGTGACTTTCTCGGTGTAAGCGAGCTGCGATCCCGGCAGCAATTCCATCGCCATGAGCGAACGCGCCGTGTCCTGGGCCGGCAGGAAGCCCTGCGGCAGCAGCTGGATGCTCCAGATCGACAGTGCGAAGATGGCGAGACCGAAAAGAACCGTCACGTAGTATCGCTTCACCGACAGGTTCACGAGCTTGTTGTAGGCTCGCAGCAGGCGTCCCGGCGGTGGATCGTCGTGCTTGTGATCCTTCAGGAAGTAGGCAGCCAGCACAGGCGTGACGAAGCGTGCTGCCAGGAGTGAGAAGAACACCTGCACCGATACCGTAATGCCGAACTGCTTGAAGAACTGCCCGGCGATACCCGACATGAAGCTGGCCGGGGCGAAGATCGCGATGATGGTGAGGCTGATGGCGATCACGGCGAGGCCGATTTCGTCGGCGGCTTCCAGTGCTGCGCGATAGGGCGACTTGCCCATCCGCATATGCCGCACGATGTTCTCGATCTCGACGATGGCGTCATCGACGAGAATGCCTGTCGAGAGTGTGATGGCGAGGAAGCTCACGAGATTGAGCGAGAAGCCGAGCAGGTCCATCGCCCAGAAGGCCGGGAAGATCGACAGTGGCAGCGAGATCGCCGCGATGACGGTGGCGCGCAGATCGCGCAGGAAGAAGAACACAACGATGACGGCGAGCGCGGCGCCCTCGAACAGGGTCGAGATCGCGGCTTCGTAGTTGCCCTTGGTAAAGTCCACCGAGGTATCGATCAGTTTCAGGTCCACGTCGGGATAGGACGCCTTCAGCGCATCGATACGTTTCTGCACGGCGGCGGCGACAACCACATCGCTGGCGCCCTTGGAGCGTTTGATACCCAGCGCCACCACGGGCTCGCCGTTGAAGCGCGCAAAAGTGCGTCGGTCGGCGATGGTGTCGGTGACGGTGCCGAGGTCTTCGAGCCGCACCTCGCCGCCGGACGGCAGGCTGATCATGGTGCCGGCAAGTTCATTCAGCGTTTTGGCGCCGGCCAGCGTGCGAATGGCCTGATCGTTCTTGCCGATTTCGGCGCGGCCGCCGGCGAGGTCCACATTGGTGCCGCGCAGGCGCCTGGAGACATCGACGGCGGTAAGGCCTGCGGCCTGCAAACGGTCAGGATCAAGCGAGACGAGGATTTCGCGCTCGACACCGCCGATGCGCTCGACCTGGGCGACGTTGCGCACGCCCTGCAATGCACGCTTCACCACGTCGTCGACGAACCACGACAGTTGCTCCGGCGTCTTGCCGGGCGAGATCGCAGCATAGGTGACGATGGGCAAGCCGATGACGTCGACGCGCTGGATCAGCGGTTCGTTGACATTCTGGGGGAGATTGGCGCGGACGCGCGTCACGGCGTCCTTGACGTCGTTCAGCGCGCGATCGGTATTGGTTTCCAGCGCGAATTGCACGGTGGTGACCGACAGGCCGTCGGTGATCGACGACGAAATGTGCCGGACGCCTTCGACGCCGGAGACGCCGTCTTCGATGGTCTTGGTAACCTGCGCTTCAAGTTCTGCAGGCGCAGCGCCGAATTGCGACACGGCGACCGAGATCACCGGAATATCCGCGCTCGGCAGCCGCGTGATCGCCAGCTTGGTGAAGCTGATCCAGCCGAGCACCAGGAGAATGATCGAAAAGACGATGGATGGAAGCGGATGGCGGATCGACCATGCCGAGATATTCATTGCCATTCAGCGCACCCGCGATCGGTCGAGATCATCGGCGAACATGGTCTGGACCTTGTCGCCGTCATGAAGTGACGTGCCGGCATCGGCGACGACGATTTCGCCCACATCGACGCCTTCAAGAATTTCCGTCGACGTGTCGGACACCAGCCCCACCTTCACCCGGCGGGTCTCGATGGTGTTGCCTTTCACGACCTGCACGGTGAAGTGTTCGATCGCCGAGCGCGGGATCGCGACGCCGCAGCTGCGCTTGGCATCGATGCTGGCGCGGGCGAAGACGCCGACCTTGAGCGACGGATTGCTCGTCAATGACAGCCGGACATGGCCGAGCTGAGTCACGCGGTCGATCTGTGGCGACACCAGCCGCACCTTGCCGAAAATATCGGGTTGATCGTCGCGGCTGATCCGCGCCGTGACGCCGGGGTTGAGCTTGAGGATGTGGATGCTCGGCACTTCCGCATCGAGCTCGAGTTCGTTGTTGATGGCGATCCTGAACATCGGCCCGGCCTGCGGCGAGGCCGGCGCGCCGGCGATGGTGTTGACCGAGGTGATGAGCCCTGCTGCGGGCGCACGCAGGGTCACAGGATTCGGGCGCGCATTGTTGGGTGTCGGCGGCGGTGTCAGGCGGGCGAGTTCCTGGTTCTCGGTGACGATGTCGCCCTCGCGGACCAGCACTTCGGATACCTTTGAACCCTCGGTCTCGACGCCGACCACGGCCTCGCGGCGCGGCACCACGAATCCGGTCACCCGGACGAGATCGGAGAAGCAGGCATTGGTGGCCTTGGCGACAATCACCATGGCGCCATGGGGCGGGGCGGAGCCGGCGGCGGGTGTGGGGTCAGCGGCAAAACCGGCCGAGGTGGTCGCGACCATCGTGGCCGCCAGCGACAGAATTGCGAGAGGCGAGGCTGAGCAGGCAAGAGCCTTCATTGCGAGATCGATCCACTTGGCATTGCGGAGCACCAGGGGCGTTCGATCGGTGCGGCGGCAGGTCGGGGCAATCTATACAGCATATCGGCGATCACCACAGCAAACAGCGTCCCGCATGGCGCGGAACGCAGTGGTGCGGCAATCCGCAGCAAGCTCGGAAGTGCCACCAGAATCTATTGGGATGCGGTGGTCTTGTTCGCCATATTCACCACCTGGACGCGGCGGTTGGACGGATCGGTCGGCGCAACGCCGGCCTTCGGCTTACCCTTGCCATAGCCGACGGTGACGAGATCGGCGCCGGCAATGCCGTATTTGTCCATCAGATAGCGCTTGATGGCATCGGCGCGGCGTTCTGACAGGTCCTGGTTATATTCTTCGCCACCAACCGCGTCGGTATGGCCGGCCACCACGAAGGTCGAGCCCTTGAGATCGTCGCTGCTCAGCGCCTTGCCGAGGGCCTGCACCGCGGATTGCGACTTCTTGCTGATATTCGCCGAATTGTAGTCGAAGGTGATTTCCAGATCGATCGCCGGCTTGGTCTGGGCGACGGTCGCGATCTGCTCGCGCTCGCCGACCGATAGCGACCGTGTGCTGCGATTGCGAAGGGAGTCGACGAACTTGCCTTCCGCCGCATTGACGGCCGGCTCGGCCGGCGGCGACATCGACAGGCCGCGGGTCAGCGGCTTCTTCGGCGCCAGCGCACGCAGGATCTGGTCGGAGGTCACTTCCTCGGCTGCGGCAGCGATGCCGGCCGTCAGCGACAGGGCACAGCCCATCATGGCGATCGTGCGAATGATGTTGAAGCCGGAGCGTGCGGATGTGGTCGACATGGGTTCACCCCTTCAGCTAGTCGCGCGAAACGCGCTTGGATCAATTCCAACCGGATCTGGTGCCGGATCGCGTCAGGATGGCTTCCGGCTTGCCCTCAATAGTGTCCTCTGGCGTGGCGCGGGTTCAAATCGCGCCTGCGATTTTCTTGCGACTTTCCTGCGAAATTCCGGTGACATCGGGAATTACCGGATGCCGTAGCCGGCAAATTCCTTGACGATGTCCGGGTCCATGGCCTTGGCATTGGTGATGTCGAGATCGCCTTCCGCGGTCTGGCCAAGGCGATGTTTCGCCAGGCCGCGCCCATAAAGCGACGAGGTCAGTTGTGGATTGATCTTCAGCGCAGCGTCGAAATCCGCAATCGCATTCTTGCTCTGGCCGTTCTTGAGATTGACGAGGCCGCGGCTGTCCAGCGCATCGACGAAATTCGGCCGCAGCCGCAGGGCTTCGTTGCAGTCCTTGAGCGCAGCGGCAAGGTCGCCGATCACGGTGCGGGCCCAGCAACGATTGTTGAAGGCTTCGACATCCTTGGAGTTCAGTTTGATCGTGGCGTCGAAATCCTTGATCGCGGCGGAATAGGCGCCCTTGCTGGCATAGACCTGCCCACGGCGATACAGCGCGCCGGCGTCTTCCGGATTATCGGTCAGCTTGACGTTCAGCGATTTGACGGTCGGATCCTCGGCCAGCGCCAGCAGGATCTTGTTCTCGTCGCGGGCAACTTCGGCGGTGACGGGGGCCATCGGGGCAGGCGCAACAGCGGGCGCCGGCGCGGGTGTCGCAGCAGGTGCGGCGGGAGCGACCGGCGGCGCTGCAGCGGCTTGCGGTATGGCGACGGGACCAGGGCGCGGTGTGGCAGCCGGCGCGGGATCCGCCGGCTTCGCAGCTACCACGGCAGGCGTTGCCGAACTCGCGCCTGGAATGAACGCGAAATCCTCCGCCAGCGACGAGGAAATCCATGGCACCTGTTCGCTGCGCGATGCGCGGGTGACGTTGACGCGGGTCCGGTTCAAGGTCTGCTCGGCGGTGAGATCGGGGACCCGGATTTCCTTCAGCAGTTCGCTGACAAACAACCCGCGATCGCCGCCGCTTTCGCTGACGACCGAGCTCAGCGCCGCCGAATACATCACCAGCGTGCCGCTTGGTGCGATTACCGGAGCGAGTCCGGCGGAAAAGCTGCGGAACCGGCGCTCGAACGGATTGCGGCGGGATGCATCCAGAAGCGCAATCTTGACGCCGGCGCCACGGCTGTTGATTTCGTTGAGCACGGTCTCGAGGCTGAAGCCATCGCGGCGCACGTCGGGCTCAGTCCAGATCTGGGCATCGACCGGGATCATGTAGCTCTGCCGCGCGGACTGGATGCCGAAGCCGCTGAAGAACACCAGCGCCACGGAGCCGGGCGTCACCTTGCCGTAGAATTTCTCCAGTGCCCGGCGCATGCCGTCGCCGCCGAGATTCTCGCCGGTATCCACCTCGAAACCGTCACGTTTCAATTCGGCAGCGATATCGCGGGCGTCATTGATCGGTTCTTTAAGCGGCGCCTCGGCGTCCGGGTATTTCGCATTGCCGATCACCAGCGCGATCCGGTGGGGGCGATCCTCCGCCGCCGATGCCTGCCAGATGGGCGTGGCGGCGAGCGTCAGGAGAGCGAGCAGAGCAATACGCATTTTCATAACGAAACCGGTCCAGACTCGAGGTCGCTGATCCCCATTCGGCTTGCGCCGCGGCGACACTAATCGACGCCATTCGCATTATCAAACCGGGGCGATCGCGGCTGTCAACGTGCGGTGCTATCGCGTCCATTCACCTCACCGCGTCCGGCGTTGTTTCTACGGCCCCGGTTCCCGTCATTCTGGTGGTTGGAACGGTTTGACCTTTCCCGGTGGCAATGGCTTGTTGCGCATAACGACGATCGGGAATGGGGCGAAACGAATGAGCGCGACTTACGAAATCTATGCGATCCGCTATGCCACGATGACGCCGCGGACGCCGCAGATGAACTATCTCGCACCCGATCCCCATGAGACCGCGGCGGCCGATCTCGATTATTTCGTCTGGCTGATCCGTGGCGGTGGCCGCGATATCCTCGTCGATACCGGCTTCAACGAAGTCGCCTCCAGGGAGCGCAGCCGCAAGCTCACCATCAATCCCATCGACGCGCTGGCCGATTTCGGCGTTCAGGCCGCGGATATCCGCGACGTCATTGTGACGCATCTGCATTACGACCATGCCGGCAATCTCGATCGTCTTCCCAACGCCCGGTTCCATTTGCAGGATCGCGAGATGAGCTACGCAACGGGCCGCTGTATGTGCAACGGGTTGCTGCGGCATCCGTTCTCGGCGGAGGACGTCACGCTGATGGTGCGTCACGTATTCAACGAGCGGGTCACGTTCCACAATGGCGATGGCGAGGTTGCCCCCGGCGTCACGCTGCACCGTGTCGGCGGTCACTCCGATGGCTTGCAGATCGTGCGCGTGCAGACCGCGCGCGGCCCCGTGGTGCTGGCGTCGGACGCCTCGCATTACTACGGCAACATGCAGCGCCGCAGCCCGTTTCCGATCGTCTACAATATCGGCGACATGTGTGACGGCTGGATCACCTGCGAGCGCCTTGCCGGCCATCCCGATCGTATCATTCCCGGCCATGATCCGCTGGTGCGCGAGCTTTATCCGCGCGTCGAGGGCACCAAGGCCGATGCCTATGCGGTGCATCTGCCGCCATCGCGCTCCTTCGTGCGCGACTAGTCGCTCAATAGGCGCCGGCCTTGTGACCGTGCCGGGTCTGCACGAGGTTGAGGCTGCGCTCGATCTTGCCGAGTGCCGCGCCAAAATCCTTGCGTTCCTGCGCCGTTAAACACGACAGAATGTCGCGTTCCTTGTGCAGCAGGCGCGGGATCAGTTCCTCGTAAAGCGCGTGTCCTTTTGCGGAAAGGCGCAGTTCGAAGGCGCGGCGGTCGTCTTCATTCTCGACCCGTTCGATCAGTTCGCGTTCCAGCAGGGCGGTGACCGCGCGGCTGATGGTGGATTTATGCGTGCGTGTGCATTGCGAAATGAACTGCGCGCTGCAGGCGTCGTCGCGAAAGCCCAGGGTGGCGATGACGCGCCATTCCGGAATGTCGAGCCCGTAGCGCGCCTGATATTCGTCCGAGAGCGCGGCGCTGACCTCCGCCGCCAGCCGGTTGAGCCGGAATGGAACGAACTGAAACAGGTCGAATTTCGCCACGGAGCCACCAATTCTGCTGTTGACGCCGCCACGGGTCCGGCGTTTAGATGGTTGCAAATGAGACTATCTTAGAGGGAGTGCGATCCGTTGGCCAGACCAGCGTTGATCCGAAAATGCATCCGGTTGCAGGACAGGGGCTGAGCCATGGCGCAGCATGTCCGCCAGTTTGCCTATCGCCGCCATGCCGATCAGGCACGGCCTGCTGTTGACGCGGCGCATCATCCGGTGGTGATCGTCGGCGCCGGCCCGGTGGGTCTGTCGCTGGCCATCGATCTGGCGCAGCGCGGCCAGCGCGTGGTGCTGCTCGACGATGCCGACCGGATCGGCGACGGCTCGCGTGCGATCTGTTTCTCCAAGCGCTCGCTCGAATTGTGGGATCGCCTTGGCGTCGCCCATCGCATGATCGACAAGGGCGTGGTGTGGAAGGTCGGCAAGATCTTTCTCGGGCCGGACATGCTGTACCAGTTCGACCTGCTGCCCGAGACCGGCCACAAGATGCCGGCCTTCATCAACCTGCAGCAATATTACGCCGAGTCCTTTCTCGTCGATCGCGTGCATCAACTGCCTGAGATCGATCTACGCTGGCGCAACAAGGTGATCGCGCTGGCCCAGCACAATGATCATGCCGAGCTCACCATCGATACGCCCGATGGGCCTTACACGCTGCGCGCCGACTATGTCGTGGCTTGCGACGGCGCGCGCTCCGGGCTGCGCAGCATGGTTGGCGCGGATTTCTCCGGCGAGGTGTTCGAGGATCAGTTCCTGATCGCTGACGTGAAGATGACCGCGGAATTCCCGACCGAGCGCTGGTTCTGGTTCGATCCGCCGTTCCATTCCGGCCAGTCCGCGCTGCTGCATCGCCAGCCCGATGATGTCTGGCGCATCGATCTGCAGCTCGGTCCCGATGCCGATCCCGTAGCGGAGCGGCAGCCGGAGAAGGTGCGCCCGCGGATTGCGCGCATGCTCGGTCACGACGATTTCGAGTTCGAGTGGATCTCCGTCTACAAATTCCAGTGCCGCCGCATGCAGCGCTTCCTGCATGAGCGCGTGATCTTTGCCGGCGACGCCGCGCATCAGGTGTCGCCCTTCGGCGCGCGGGGCGCCAATTCCGGTCTTGAAGATGCCGAGAACCTCGCATGGAAGCTGGCGATGGTGCTGGCCGGCGACGCGCCGGCGTCGCTGCTGGCGAGCTATGACGCCGAACGTGGGCCGGCGGCGGACGAGAACATCCGTGCCTCGACCCATGCGACGGATTTCATCGCGCCGCATTCGAAGCAGGAGCAGCGCATGCGGCAGGCCGTGCTGTCGCTTGCCAAGGAGGCCGATTTCGCCAAGCGCATGATCAATGGCGGGCGATTGTCCGTGCCGTCGGTCTACCAGACGCCGCTCTCGACGGCCGATAGCGACGACTGGTCCGTCGGTCCTCAGCCGGGCGCGCATATGCCGGATGCACCGCTCGCCACTGACGACGGCGCGCATGTGTTTCTTTCGGAATGTTTTGCGGGGGCGGGTCGCGGTTTCACCGTATTGCAGTCGGGTGGTCAGGCGATCGAACTGCCCGAGGGCGTGGCCCGTCTGGTCATCGGCGACGATGCGGCGCTGCGCGACGAGGCCGGGCTGTTCAAGGCGCGTTATGGCGCCGAGCCGGGTGCCGCCTATCTGCTGCGCCCCGATGGTTATGTCGCCGCGCGCTTCCGGTATCCGACATCGCAGGCGATCAAGGCTGCGGTGGCGCGTGCCTGCGGGAGGCCGTCATGACGGCCCTGTCGACGGCGTCCAATTTCGCCAGTCCCGACGACGCCTATCGCGCGATCGTCGAGGCGCATCGCGGATTGACCGATGACCAAAGCGCGGCACTCGACACGGCGCTGGTGCTGATCCTCGCCAATCATATCGGCGATGCCGCTGTGCTCGGTGATGCGATTGCGCTGGCGAAGCGACGGCTGCCGGATGTGAGGGATGGGAAATGACAGAACTCGTCATTCCGGGATGCACGCAAGTCGCGCAGCGACTGCAGTGCAGACCCGGAATCCCGGAGTGATGAACACATCAAGATTCCGGGTTCGCGTGCGGCTGACGCCGCTCGCGCCCCGGAATGACGACGAGCTCTAAATTTATAAAGGACTTTGAAATGACCAAGGGTTTCGCATCCACCACCGACATGACCGAGAAGAAGGTCACCTTCTCGGAGATCGGTCCCGATCTCTACGCCTTCACGGCCGAGGGCGATCCGAATTCGGCGGTCATTGTCGGCGATGACGGTTGTATCGTGTTTGACGCGCAGGCAACGCCGGCGATGGCCAACAAGGTGATCGAGCGCGTCCGCACCGTCACCGACAAGCCGATCAAATATGTCGTGCTGTCGCATTACCACGCGGTGCGCGTGCTCGGCGCGTCCGCCTACAAGGCGCAGGGCGTGGTCGCGTCGCAGGAGACCTATCGGCTGGTGGAAGAGCGCGGCCAGCAGGACTGGGATTCCGAATTCGGGCGTTTCCCGCGCCTGTTCCAGGATGCCGGGAGCATTCCCGGCCTGACCTGGCCGACGCTCACCTTCGAGGGCGAGATGTCGATCTTCCTCGGCAAGCGCGAAGTGCGTCTGATGCAGCTCGGCGCCGGTCATACGTCCGGCGATATCGTTGCCTGGGTGCCTGATGCCGAAGTGATGTTCTCCGGCGATCTCATCGAATATCATTCGGCCTGCTATTGCGGCGATGCGCTGCTGCGCGAATGGCCGTCGACGCTCAACGAGATCCGTGCGTTCAATCCGAAGGCCATTGCGCCGGGCCGCGGTGATGCGCTGAAGGGGCTGGAGACGACACGCGAGGCGATCGCGATGACGCGTGACTTCGTGATGTCGCTCTACGGCGCAGCCGAGATGTCGGTCGCCAAGGGGCGCAGCCTGAAGGAGACCATGGGGGCAACCCGCGAGGTCATGGACAAGAAATTTTCGAGCTTCGCGATTTACGAGCACTGCCTGCCGTTCAACGTGTCGCGCGCCTTTGATGAAGCCTCGGGAATCGACGACCCCGTGATCTGGACCGACAAGCGCGACCGCGAAATGTGGGCGGCTCTTCAAGGCGCATGATCCCGAAAAGTGGATGCCGGTTTTCGGCCGAGATCATGCGCAAGACAAAGCGGAGGATGAGATGAACATCAACACTTCACCCGATCTGATCA
Organism: Tardiphaga sp.; assembly: GCF_041424195.1. Classification (NCBI taxonomy): domain Bacteria; kingdom Pseudomonadati; phylum Pseudomonadota; class Alphaproteobacteria; order Hyphomicrobiales; family Nitrobacteraceae; genus Tardiphaga; species Tardiphaga sp. The sequence goes on from NZ_JBGMOE010000090.1 coordinate 51,307, forward strand.
GCCGTGCGACGTCCAACGTCACGCCGGGCTACATGTCCGGCTTCGGCAATTCATTCGAGACCGAAGCGCTGCCCGGCGCGTTGCCCATCGGCCGCAATTCGCCGCAGCGCTGCGCTTACGGGCTCTATGCGGAGCAGCTCTCCGGCTCGCCTTTCACGGCGCCGCGCGGCAGCAATGAACGGTCCTGGCTGTATCGCATTCGCCCGTCAGTGAAGCATTCCGGCCGCTTCGAGAAGGCAGACGCAAAATTGTGGCGCACCGCGCCGTGCCACGAAAACGATCTGCCCATCGCGCAATTGCGCTGGGACCCGGCGCCGATCCCGAAAGAGGACATGACCTTCCTGCAGGGCGTGCAGACCATGACCACGGCCGGCGATGCCGGCACCCAGGCCGGCATGGCGGCGCATGTCTATCTGATTACGAAATCCATGGTCGATCAGCACTTCTACAATGCCGACGGCGAGATGATGTTCGTGCTGCAGCAGGGTAACCTGCTGTTCGTCACCGAATTCGGCCGCATCGATGCCGCGCCGGGCGAGATCGTTGTGATCCCGCGCGGCGTCAAGTTCCGCGTCGAACTCACGGGTGGTGCGGCGCGCGGCTATCTCTGCGAGAACTATGGCGGTGCCTTCACGCTGCCGGAGCGCGGTCCCATCGGGGCCAATTGCCTCGCCAATGCGCGTGACTTCCTGACGCCGGTGGCCGCCTATGAGGACAAGGACACGCCGACCGAGCTCTATGTGAAATGGGGCGGTGCGCTGTTTGTCACCACGCTGCCGCATTCGCCCATCGACGTCGTCGCCTGGCACGGCAACTACGCGCCGTATAAATACGACCTGCGCACCTTCTCGCCGGTGGGTGCCATCGGCTTCGATCATCCGGATCCGTCGATCTTCACGGTGCTGACCTCGCCCTCGGAAACCGCAGGCACGGCCAATATCGATTTCGTGATCTTCCCCGAGCGCTGGGCGGTGGCGGAAAACACCTTCCGGCCGCCGTGGTATCACATGAACATCATGTCGGAATTCATGGGCCTGATCTACGGCGTCTATGATGCCAAGCCGCAGGGCTTCACACCGGGCGGCATCAGCCTGCACAACATGATGCTGCCGCACGGGCCGGATCGCGAAGCCTTCGATCACGCCAGCAATGGCGAACTGAAGCCGGTCAAGCTCACCGGCACCATGGCCTTCATGTTCGAGACCCGCTACCCGCAGCGCGTCACCGAACATGCGGCAACCTCGGCGACGCTGCAGAGCGATTACGCGGATTGCTGGAAAGGTTTGGAGAAGCGGTTCGATCCGAACAAGCGGTGACACGCCGGCCGTAGGATGGGTAGAGCGCAGCGAAACCCATCGACTGCAAGCTCTGACAATGATGGGTTTCGCGAAGACGCTCTACCCATCCTACGACGCCATCAAGTTGACGTGCCTCACCGCTCCTCCGGCGGAATATCCTTGATGCGGGCCGAATGCGCCGCGATATCCTCGAGGCTGTAGGACAGATGCACGCGCTTGTCCGACGGCGGTCGCTTGGCGACTGACAGGCCTGGGCGCCATTCGGTGGCCGGCCGGATCGGGCGTGGCGCAAACCCGCCTCCGCAGTTCGGGCAGACATTGTGGAGCCTGGTCTCCACGCAATCCGCGCAGAAGGTGCATTCAAAGGTGCAGATGCGCGCATCGCGTGCCGCGGGTGGCAGGTCCTTGTCGCAATATTCGCAGTTCGGCCGCAGCGCCAGTGCCATTGATGTTATCCTACCGATTGATTTCCGCGATCTTCGCAGATCGTGAAGCCGGTGAGAACGTCGATTGTGCAGCGCTGTCAGCTTTTCAGCGGCAGTTTCGATGTTTCCTTCAACCGATCCAGCACGATCGACGAGCGCACATGCGCTACGCTCTGATGCGGCATCAGCACATTGTTGACGAGATCGGACAATCCCTTGAGATCGCGCAGCACGGCCTTGAGGACGTAGTCGGCATCGCCGGTCAGTGAATAGGCCTCCTGCACCTCGTCGACCCGCTGCACCAGCGTGCGGAACTTCTTGGCATTGTCCGGCGAGTGGGTGGCCAGTTGCACCTGGATGAAGGCGATGACGTTGAAGCCGAGCGCTTCGGATGAGAGGTCGGCGTGATAGCCGGAAATCACCTTCTCCTCCTCGAGCCGCATCCGCCGCCGCGAGCATTGCGAGGCGGACAGTCCGACGGCATCGGCGAGCTGCTGGTTGGTCAGCCGGCCGTCATTCTGGAGTGCGGCCAGCATCTTGAGATCGAAAGCATCCACCGGGATCATGCGTCAAAAGCCTCATTCATGCGTGAACCGTGCATGAATGTCGCATATTCCATTCCAATTTGCATGCACCTTGCGCCGTAAACGACCGACACTCCAGGCAAGCGATAACAGCAAACCAGCTTCGGGAGATCACCATGGGTCCGTTTCCGCATGATGCGCCGGCCGCGACCATCTCGGCACATAATCCGATGGGTACCGACGGCTTTGAATTCGTCGAATACGCGCATCCGAGGCCCGAAGAACTCCACGCCCTGTTCAAGCTGATGGGTTACGCGCCCGTCGCGAAGCACAAGACCAAGAAGATCACCGTCTATCGCCAGGGTGACATCAACTATCTCGTCAATGAGGAGCCCGGCACCCATGGCTTCAATTTCGTCGCCGCGCACGGTCCCTGCGCGCCGTCGATGGCGTTCCGCGTCGTCGATGCGCAGGCGGCCTTTGACCGCGCGATTTTGCTCGGCGCCGAACCGGCCGATGCTACATCGGCGCAGAAGACGCTCGACGTGCCCGCCATCAAGGGCATCGGCGGCAGCCTGCTGTATTTCGTCGATCGCTACGGCGCCAAGGGCTCGGCCTATGACCAGGAATTCGAATGGTTGGGTGCCAGGAATCCGCGGCCCGAAGGCGCCGGCCTGTTCTATCTCGATCACCTCACCCACAACGTTCATCGCGGCCGCATGGATGTCTGGACCGGCTTCTACGAGAAGCTGTTCAACTTCCGCCAGATCCGCTTCTTCGACATCGAAGGTCGCGCCTCCGGCCTGTTCTCGCGCGCGCTGACCAGCCCCGACGGCAAGATCCGGATTCCGATCAACGAGGATGCCGGCGACGCCGGCCAAATCGAGGAATATCTCAATACGTATCACGGCGAGGGCATCCAGCACATCGCCTGCGGCGTGACGGATATCTACACGACCATCGAGAAGCTGCGCGCCGACGGGCTGCCCTTCATGCCGGCGCCGCCGGACACCTATTTCGAGAAGATCGACGCGCGGCTGCCCAAGCATGGCGAAGATGTGCCGCGCCTGCAGAAGAACGGCATCCTGATCGACGGCGAGGGCGTGGTCGAAGGCGGCGAGACCAAGGTGCTGCTGCAGATCTTCTCGGCCAATGCGATCGGGCCGATCTTCTTCGAATTCATCCAGCGCAAGGGCGATGATGGCTTCGGCGAGGGCAACTTCAAGGCGCTGTTCGAGTCGATCGAGGAAGACCAGATTCGGCGCGGCGTGCTACACGTGGCGGACAAGACCGCGGCGTAGTCTCCGACCTCTCAACCGTCATGCCCGGCCTCGTGCCGGGCATGACCTCGAGAGATCAGAGGGTAATCATGAGTGGCTGCGATTACGCGCCCTGCCATTCCTTCACCGCATCCCCCAGTTCCACCTTCACAGCCGGCCTTGCCGCCGACGGCGTGCGCGAGAACCGCGGTGCGGGTGCGGGCTGTGTCGCGCCCTCATGCTGGATGAACACTTCGCGTGCCACCATATGCGGATGCTTTGTCGCCTCCGACATGGTCAGCACCGGCGCGAAGCACACATCGGTGCCTTCCATGATCCTCGACCACTCGTTGCGACTTTTGGTCTTGAACACTGCGGTCAGCTTCTCCTTCACTGCGGCCCAGTTTGTCGGGTCCATGTGATTGTCGTAGCAGGCCTCCGACAGCCCGGCGAGTTCACGCAGTTCGGCATAGAATTGCGGCTCGATGGACCCGATCGAGATGAAATTGCCGCAGCTGCATTCATAGACGCCGTAGAAATGCGCGCCGCCGTCCAGCATGTTGCTCTCGCGGGCTTCCTTCCAGCGGCCCGCCGCCGTCATGTCGAAGAACATGGTGATCAGGGATGCCGCGCCGTCGCACATGGCGGCGTCCACCACCTGGCCCTGGCCGGAGTGGCTGGCTTCCAGCAGGGCGGCCAGCATGCCCATCACCAGATACATCGAGCCGCCGCCGAAATCGCCGACCAGATTGAGCGGGGGCACGGGCTTGTCGGCGCCGCCGATGGCCGCCAATGCGCCGGTGATGGAGATGTAGTTGATGTCATGACCGGCGGCCTGTGCCAGCGGACCGTACTGGCCCCAGCCGGTCATGCGGCCATAGACCAGCTTCCTGTTGCGGCCGAGCACGACATCGGGGCCGAGGCCGAGGCGTTCCATCACGCCGGGGCGATAGCCTTCCACCAGCGCATCGGCGCCATCCAGCAACGACAGCACCTGTGCGATGGCAGTCTTGTCCTTGAGGTCGACCTCAATGACCTTGCGGCCGCGTGACGCAGCGCCCTTCGGCATCTGCTTCGGGCGCACCAGCGTGATTACCTCGGCGCCCATATCGGCCAGCAGCATGCAGGCGAACGGGCCCGGGCCGATGCCTGCGAATTCGACGATGCGTGTGCCCTTCAGTGGGCCCGAGAGTTTGTTATCCTGCACGTGCGTTTCCCGTGTTGTTGTCCGGCGCTGCGCCGGTTCATTACGGAAAACTGTTACCGGGCCATGCCGTCAGGGCAAGCGCCTTGTGGCCGCAGCAATGCATGCGGCTATGCGCGGGCGGTGCACAATGCTGTACCGGGAGCAGGATGGGTTTCGCTACGCTCTACCCATCCTGCGGCTCCGAGCCTACCTCGCTGCTTCCACCGCGCGCTGTGCCATCACCTTGATGAGATTGGCGCGATATTCCGCGGAGCCGTGGATGTCGCCCATCAATCCGTCGGCGGAAATCTTCACGCCATCCAGCGCGCCGGCCGACCAGTTCGCTTTCAGCGCCGCCTCGATGGCCGGCACGCGCATCACGCCGCTCTGTGACGCGCCGGTGGCGGCGACGCGGACCTCGCCGGACTTCGTCTGTGCGACGAATACGCCGGTGAGTGCGAAACGCGACGCCGGATGGCGCATCTTGGCGTAGCCGGCCTTGGCGGGAATCGGGAACGACACGGATGTGATGATCTCGTCCTCTTCCAGAGCGGTCGAGAACAGGCCCTGGAAGAAGTCGTCGCTCTTGATCTCGCGTTTGTTGGTCTTGATCGTGGCGCCCAGCGCCAGCACGGCGGCGGGATAATCGGCGGCGGGGTCGTTGTTCGCGATGGAGCCGCCGATGGTGCCGCGATAGCGCACGGCGGGGTCGCCGAGCACGGAGGTCAGATGCACGATGGCCGGGATTGCCTGCTTGGCCGCGGCGCTCTGCGTGATGTCGTAATAGGTCGTCGCCGCCCTGATGATCAGTGCGTCGGCCGTTGCCTCGATGCCGATCATGTCCTTGATCCGGGCGAGGTCGATCACATCGGATGGTGCTGCAAGACGCTGCTTCATCACAGGGATCAGCGTATGGCCGCCGGCGAGATACTTCGCCTCCGGATGTTTGGCGAACAGCGCTGCGGCTTCATCGATGCTGGCGGGGCGGTGATAAGTGGTCTCATACATGATCGCTCTCCCTTATTCCGCGGCCTGCTGCAATTGCAGCGCTTCCCAGACACGGCCGGGCGTTGCCGGCATCTCGATCTTGTTGTGGCCAAGTGCATCGGTGATGGCGTTGATGACGGCGGGTGACGAACCGATCGCGCCGGCCTCGCCGCAACCTTTCACGCCAAGTGGATTGCCCGGGCAGAGCGTCGTGGTGTGCGACACCCGGAACGATGGCACGTCGTCAGCGCGCGGCATGGCATAATCCATGAACGACGCCGTTACCGGCTGGCCGTTGTCGTCATAGACCGCGCTTTCCAGCATCGCCTGCCCGATGCCCTGGGCGAGGCCGCCATGGACCTGACCTTCGACAATCATCGGATTGATCAGCCGGCCGAAGTCATCGACGGCCACGAAGTCGACGATGTCGATCTTGCCGGTGCCGGGATCGATCTCGACCTCGCAGATATAGGCGCCGGCCGGGAAGGTGAAGTTGGTGGGGTCGTAGAACGCGCCTTCCTTCAGGCCGGGCTCCATGCCGTCCGGCAGGTTGTGCGCAGTGTAGGCCGCGAGCGCGACCATCGGCAGCGCGATCGCCTTGTCGGTGCCCGCCACCTTGAACTCCCCATTCTCGATGACGATGTCGCCCTCGGAGGCCTCCAGCAGATGCGCGGCGATCTTCTTCGCCTTGGCTTCCACCTTCTCCATCGCCTTGAAGATCGCGGACATGCCGACCGCCGCCGAGCGGGAGCCATAGGTGCCCATGCCGAACTGCACTTTATCAGTGTCGCCGTGCACGATCTGAACCTGATCGACGGAAATGCCGAGCCGCCCGGCGACCAATTGCGCGAAGGTCGTCTCGTGGCCCTGGCCGTGGCTGTGCGATCCCGTCAGCACTTCGATGGTGCCGACCGGATTGACGCGGACTTCGGCGGATTCCCAGAGGCCGACGCCGGCGCCGAGCGAGCCCACCGCCTTGGACGGCGCGATACCGCAGGCCTCGATGTAGCAGGAGAAGCCGAGGCCGCGGAGTTTGCCGGCGGCTTTGGCCTTCGCCTTGCGCGCGGGGAAGCCGGCATAGTCGATGGCCTTCAGCGCGGCATCGAGCGAGGCGCCGAAGTCGCCGATATCATAGGCCATGATGACGGGCGTCTGATGCGGAAACTGCGTCACGAAGTTGATGCGGCGCAATTCGGCCGGATCGACCTTGAGCTGCCGCGCCGATGTCTCCATCAGCCGCTCCACCAGATAGCTCGCTTCCGGGCGTCCGGCGCCTCTGTAAGCATCGACCGGCGTGGTGTTGGTATAGACGCCCATCACCTCCGCATAGATGGTCGGGATGTTGTACTGGCCCGACAGCAGGGTGGCGTAGAGATAGGTCGGCACCGAGGACGAGAACAGCGACATATAGGCGCCGAAATTGGCGTGGGTCTTCACCCGCAGGCCCAGGATCCTGTTGTTGGCGTCGAACGCCATCTCCGCATGCGACATGTGATCGCGGCCATGGGCGTCGGTGAGGAAGGCCTCGGTGCGGTCACCGGTCCATTTCACCGGGCGGCGCACTTTCTTCGAGGCCCAGAGTGCGACCATTTCCTCGGGATAGATGAAGATCTTGGAGCCGAAGCCGCCGCCGACGTCGGGGGCGATGACGCGCAGCTTGTGTTCTTGTGCCACATTGTAGAACGCCGACAGCACGAGCCGCGCCACATGCGGATTCTGCGAGGTCGTATGCAGCGTGAAGTGCTCTTCCGCCTCGTCATATTCCGCGACGGCCGCGCGAGGCTCCATCGCATTCGGCACCAGCCGGTTGTTGGTCAGGTCCAGCGAGACCACATTCGCGGCCTTGCTGAAGGCGTCATTGGTCGCCTTCTCGTCGCCGATCGCCCAGTCATAGACCACATTGCCCGGCGCTTCCGGATGCAGTTGCGGCGCGCCCGAGGCGAGTGCTGCGGTCATGCTGCTGACGGCGGGCAACTCTTCGTACTCGACGACGACGGCTTCGGCCGCATCTTTCGCCTGGTTCTTGGTCTCGGCGATCACCACGGCGACTGCCTGACCGACGAAGCGCACCGTGTCCGGCGCCATCGCCGGCCATGCGCCCATCTTCATCGGCGTGCCGTCTTTCGAGGACACCGCCCAGCCGCAGATCAGGTTGCCGATCTTGTCGTCCACCAGTTGCTGCGCGGTGAGCACGTCCACCACGCCCGGCATATCCTTCGCCGCGGAAGCGTCGATGCCCTTCACTTTCGCATGGGCATGCGGACTGCGGATGAAATGCGCGTGGGTGAGGCCGACGATCTTGACGTCGTCGACATAGCGGCCGCGGCCGGTGATGAAACGCTTGTCTTCCTTGCGCGCAACGCGTGCGCCGATGCCTTCAACGCCCATCTCATGGGTCTCCCTGCCGGAGTTTTTGATTGTCCGCGCTTTCCATCGAAAGGCGCGGTTGGCTCAGCTCAGATCAATGCGCTGCGGCTCATTCAGCCGCTTGCGCAACCTTCATGCGTCCGGCGGCGTCGAGCACCGATTTGACGATATTGTGGTAGCCGGTGCAGCGGCAGATATTGCCTTCGAGCTCCTGGCGGACCGTCTCCTCGTCGAGATCGCCCGCATGCCGGTTCACGATATCGATCGCCGACATGATCATACCCGGCGTGCAGTAGCCGCATTGCAGGCCGTGATTGTCGCGGAACGCCGCCTGCATGGGATGTAGCTGGTCGCCTTTGGCGATACCCTCGATGGTGGTGACATTGGCACCGTCGATCTGGCCGACCAAAGTGGTGCAGGACTTCACGGCCTTGCCGTCGATATGCACGATGCAGGCGCCGCACTGGCTGGTATCGCAGCCTACATGGGTTCCGGTCAGATTGAGATTTTCGCGGAGCAAATGGACGAGAAGGGTTCTGTCTTCGACCGTGGCAGAGACCGATTTGCCATTGACCGTCAGTTTCACTGTGGACACGCAGACCTCCCGATATTTTTTAATTGGTCTAATTAGAAGCGCGGGCCGGGGAGTTTGCAACTAGCATTTTGGTGGGGTGCTTCACCCTCCCCTTCAGGCGAGGGTAGGCGCGTATCCCTCCTGCAAATTTGGGCCTTCAACTTCCATGCCCGCAATGCTCTAGTCGCCGCGCAATAAATGCCGCAAGCGATTGCGGCCAATAGCAATTCCGCGACGAGGAGTTTTGGGGAGTGATCGATAAGCGTGTAGCCAGCCCGGCCGAGGCCGTGGCTGGGGTGAAGGACGGGGCAGTCGTCCTGGTGGCAGGGTTCGGTACTGTCGGCATTGCCGATGATCTCCTGGAGGCGCTGCACGAACAGGGCGCGACCAATCTCACCATCGTCCATAACAATGCCGGCAATGGCGATACCGGCCTGGCCCGCCTGATCAATTCCGGCCGCGTCAGCAAGGTGATCTGCTCCTATCCGCGCTCGGGCGATTACAGCGCGTTTCTCAATGCCTATCGCAACAAGACGCTCGAACTGGAACTGGTGCCGCAGGGCATCATCAGCGAGCGCATGCATTGCCATGCGGCGGGGCTCGGCGGTTTCTTCTCGCCGGTCACCGCGCACACGAAGCTCGCCGAGGGCAAGGAAACCCGCGAGATCAACGGCGTGCTGCACGTGCTCGAACAACCGCTGAAGGGCGATGTCGCGCTGCTGCGCGCCAGGAAGGCGGATCGCTGGGGCAATCTCGTCTACAACCAGTCGGCCCGAAATTTTAATCCGATCATGGCCATGGCCGCCGATCTCAGCGTCGTGCAGGTGGACGAGATGGTCGAACTCGGCAGCATGGATCCCGAAGCGGTGGTGACGCCGAGCATTTTCATCGATCGTATCGTGGTCGTAGGAGCAAAGGCATGACGTCGACTTACAAGCCGCTGAATCGTGACCAGATGGCCTGGCGCGCCGCGCAGGACCTGCAGGAAGGTGCCTATGTCAATCTCGGTATCGGCATGCCGACGCTGGCGGCGAGCTATGTGCCGGGTGGTCGCGAGGTGATCTTCCACAGCGAGAACGGCATTCTCGGCCTCGGGCCGAAGCCGGAGCCCGGCATGGAAGACGAGAACCTGATCGACGCCGGCAAGAGCTACACGACGCTGATCAAGGGCGGTGTGTTCATGCACCATGCCGACGCCTTCCTGATGATCCGCGGCAAGCATCTCGATGTCAGCCTGCTCGGCGCCTTCGAAGTCTCGGAAGCCGGCGATCTCGCCAACTGGACCACGGAAGACCCAAGCTTCCCGCCCGGCGTCGGCGGCGCGATGGATCTGGCAGTCGGCGCCAAGGAGATCCGGGTCATCATGGATCACACCGACAAGAAGGGGAAACCGCGCATCCTCAAGACGTGTAGCCTGCCGTTGACGGCACCGGGCTGCGTCAAGCGCATCTACACCAATCTGGCGGTCATCGACGTTACGGAGCAGGGCCTGTTCGTGCGCGAGATGGTCGAGGGCATGACGCTGGAGCAGTTGCAGGCGCTCACCGAGCCGAAGCTGCAGCTCGCCAACAACTGGCAGTCGCTGACCCCGCCGGCGATGGCGGCGTAGTCCAAACGCGGTCATTCCGGGGCGCGCGGCGAAGCCGCACGGACCTCAGCCACTCCAACTGGAGTGGCGGGGATTCTCGGGGTGGCTTGGCTCTCCGAAGATTCCCATGTCGGGATTCCAGGTTCGGTCCCGCCGCCTACGGCGTCGGCCCCGCCCCGGAATGACGGCGATCTCGTTCGCCTGCCGCGCAACCTCCAGAAGTTCCGGTATCCGTTTACTCGTCCTTAGCCAATGTGCCGTAGGTTTGGGCATCGGCTTTGCGCGCGCTTGCGCGCGATGACCGGGATGTTGGGAGTGATGAACGGGGGCCCCAGGTGGCAACGACGACGCTTGTCCGGAAGAAGCCGGCTTCTTTTAAGTTTCCTGCCCTCAGGTTTCGCGCCAAGGTGACGCTGGGCTTTGCGGCCGTGCTCGCCATCTCCGCGCTCAGCATGGTGCTGGCTTATGTCGGCTTCGAGCGCATCTCGTCCGGCGTGGTGTCGTATCGCACCAGCGTTGCGGAGTCCGGTCTGGCCCGCAATATCGACCGCGAACTGACCTCCTATCAGGCGCTGACGCGCTATTACGTGCTCACCAGCCGTGAAGAGGACGCGAAGGCTGCGAAGGCTGCGGAAGCGAGCCTGAAAGACGCCATCGATCAGTCGATGAAGGCGACCAGGGATTCTGCGCGGCTCGACAAGATCACCAAACTGTCCCGCGAATTCACCACCTTCACCAAGGTATTCGCGGACATCCTCGCCTTGAAGGGGCAGAACGACACGATCGCATCGACCCAGTTGTCGCGTACCAGCCTGATGCTGCGCAACAAGATCGACGATCTCGGCGACACCGCGACCATGGCCGGCCTTGCTTCCGTGCAGGATCAGGTCAAGGAGATCACGACCCAGTTCATCACTGCGACCTCGCTCGTGAATACCTATATCGGCAAGGCCGAGGACAAGACCTCGAATGCCGCGACGGCCCGCATCAAGTTCCTGCAGAACTCGTTCGCGACGATCTATGCCAATGACGACAAGATCAACAACAAGGTGAAGGAAATCACCGCGGACACGAAGCTCTACGCCGAGGCCTTCGTCAAGTTCGTTGAGAACACCAAGAAGGTCGACGGTCTCGTTCAGGAAATGTCGGAGACAGCGGCAGCGATCACCAAGCTGTCGTCAGGAATGAAGGCGGACCTGCTGTCCGATCAGCAGCGACTTGAAAACGAGTCCGACGCCACGATCCACGACACCGAACGTCAGGTGATGGTGCTGGGTGTTGGCGGCTTCATCGTCGGTGCCATCCTTGCGCTGCTCTTGGGGCGCAGCATTGCCGGCCCGATGATCGCCATGTGCGCGGCGATGCGCAAGCTTGCGGCCGGTGATTTCGAAGTCGTGCTGCCGGGTCTCGGCCGCCGCGACGAACTCGGCGACATGGCGTCCGCCGTGGAAGAGTTCAAGGTACAGGCCATCGCGAAGGCCGAGCGGGATGCCGCCGCACAGGAAGAGCAAAGCCGCGAGGCCGGTGCGGCGCGCCGTGCCGAACTCATTCGCTTTGCCGACGATTTCGAGTCCGCCGTGGGGGCGATCGTTTCGAACGTGTCGGCATCGGCAGGTCAACTGGAAGTCGCAGCGGGCACGCTGACGCGCACCGCCGAGACCACCGAAGGATTGTCGAGCCGTGTCGCCGGCGCTTCGGATGAAGCCTCGTCCAACATGCAGTCGGTGGCGACCGCGACAGAGGAGCTTTCCCTCTCGGTCAATGAAATCGGCCGCCAGGTCCAGACCTCCAGCAAGATCGCTGACAGCGCCGTGGTGCAGGCACAGCAGACCGATGCACGCATCGGCGAATTGTCGCGCGCCGCGCAGCGCATCGGCGACGTCGTCGATCTCATCACCGCGATCGCGGAACAGACCAATCTTCTGGCCCTCAATGCGACCATCGAGGCTGCGCGTGCAGGAGATGCCGGCCGCGGCTTCGCGGTTGTCGCGTCCGAAGTGAAGTCGCTGGCCAGCCAGACCGCAAAGGCGACCGAGGAAATCTCGACCCAGATTGCGGGCATGCAGAACGCGACGCAGGAGTCGGTGGCGGCGATCAAGCAGATCGGCAGCACCATCGGCGAAATTTCGGGCATCGCCTCGGAGATCGCCAGCGCCGTCGAGCAGCAAGGCGCAGCCACGCGCGAGATCGCGCAGAACGTCCAGCGTGTTGCGCATGGTACCCAGCAGGTTGCCGGCGACATCGTCGACGTCAATCGCGGCGCGACCGAAACCGGCGCGGCGTCAGCTCAGGTGCTGAATTCGGCGCAGACCCTGTCGAGCGAAAGCGCGCGCCTGCGCGCCGAACTCGATCGCTTCATGGGCAATATCCGGGCGGCCTAGTTCTCTTGCCTCTCCCGGCTCGCGGGGAGACCCGACCGGCGAAGCCGGTCGGCTGAGGGGCAGCCGCCGCATGCGCGTCAGCAAGTGGAGCGAGAGCCCCTCACTCCAGCCCTCTCCCAGCAAAAGCGCGGGGCGAGGGAGCGCACGCGCCGTGCGTTATTTGGCTTGCGCCATATAGGCCCGCCATCCGCCAAACGACGAAATATCGCGCGCATCTTCCGTTGCCTTGGCTTCCACCAGGAAGCCCTTGACGCTCGATCCGTCGGACAGTGTCAGCGTGCCGATCGACATCGGCTGCGGAAGCGATGCAACGAATTTGCCGAAGGCCTCTGCCGACAGCGCCCAGACTTCGACGGCGATTTCCGTGCCCGAGCCGGGCGCGACGCGCAGCAGGCCGGGCTTCGGCGGCGTGGTGCCGTTCAGCGCATAGAACCTGTAGTCGGGCGCCGTCGTCGTGGCTTTCAGCAGGCGCGCATTCAGCGCCTGCAATTCGCCATTCAGCGCCATCCCCGACAGATGCGCGCCGACCACCGCGAGGCCGATCTCGCCATCAGCGAGCTTGTCCGAGAGCGGCGCGAGCGCCGGCTGCGGCAGGGCCCTGGCGCCGACGGGCAGTTTGGTGTCGGCGTGAAACACCCGGCCGATACTGGCCAGCAGCGCGTCATCGCCGCCCGGCGCCAATAGCGTGATGCCGAACGGGATTCCGTCTGCGCGCATGGCGGCGGGAATGGCGAGGCCGCAGAGGTCGAGCAGATTGACGAAGTTGGTATAGGTGCCGAGCCGGGAATTGAGCTCGATGGGATTGGCCAGCACCTGCGCCGTCGTATAGGCGGTCGGCGCCGTCGGCAGCACCAGCGCGTCGAGAGCCGTGAAAGCCTGTTCTGCGACACGCTTGAGATCCTGCAGCTTGTAGAGGGCCGCAAACGTATCGGTCGCGCTCTGGCGTGCACCGGCGATGGTGATCTCGCGCGTCACGGGATGGATCGCATCCGGTGCCGATGCCAGCAGATCGCGGATCACCAGCAGGCGCTCGGCCACCCACGGGCCATCGTAAAGCAGCCGCGCGGTCTCATAGAACGGCTCGAGGTCGAACTCGACCAGCGTCGCGCCGAGCGAGGTCCAGCGCTTCAGCGCGTCCTCATAGGCTTTCTCCGAGGCCTTGTCGCCGAAGAAGATCAGCTGGCCGTTGCGCGGTACGCCGAGCTTGAGACCCTTCGGAAAGGCGGTGAGCGAACCCGGCACCCGCTTGCGCGAATAGGGGTCATGCGCGTCATAGCCGCCCATCACATCGAGCGCAGCCATCGCATCGTCCACCGTGAGCGTGAAGATCGAGACGCAGTCCAGCGTGCGGCAGGCCGGCACCACGCCAGCGGTCGGGATCAGGCCGAGGCTCGGCTTGAGGCCCACAATGTTATTGAGCATCGCCGGCACGCGGCCGGAGCCCGCAGTGTCTGTCCCCAGCGTCAGTGGCACGAGGCCTGCGGAGACCGCAACGGCAGAACCTGAGCTCGATCCGCCCGGCACGAGATCGTCGCGGATCGCATTCTTCGGAATGCCATAGGGCGAGCGCACGCCGACGAGGCCAGTCGCGAACTGGTCGAGATTAGTCTTGCCGATGATGATCGCGCCCGCTGCGCGCAGCCGCGCCACGGCACTGGCATCGCGCGTGGCGTTATAGGCGAATGCGGGACAGGCCGCGGTGGTCGGCAGGCCGGCCACGTCGATATTGTCTTTCACGCCCACCGGCACGCCATAGAGCGGCAGCGTGGCGGGATCCTTCGCAGCGAGCGCCTCGGCCTCGGCGATGGCCTCGGCCTCAACGCGCAGCGTGATGAAGATGGCAGGATCGCCGCGCTCGCGGATGCGCTGATAGCTGCGCGCAACGGTCTGTGCGGGCGTCAAGGTGCCGGCGCGATGCGCGGCAACGATGGCGGCAATGGTTTCGGGAACGGACTCACTCACGATGCAAGACTGCACGATGCGGACCTGCTGCGGATGGCACGGGTGTGCCACCCGCAGGTTGAGACGATATTATTCAGCAGGCACGGCAAGTGGCGGCTCCGATTGCGGGACAGAAGACAGGCTGGTTGCACCGAACTTGTCCGCGGCAAAGAGCCCGGCTGCAACAAGAGCATAAGCGAGAGCGACGCCGGGCGTCACCCCCAATCCGCCGCCGATGCCGATGGCCTCGCCGTGCATGAAGCCGAAATAGGTCAGCACGGCACCGGCCAGAGCGAAGGCTGATGCGTTGATGAATTTGCGCTCGATGACGAACACCGCAATGGCGCCGAGCACGAGGCCGACCAGGATCGAGCCGCCGCCCATGACTTCGAGGCCGTGGAACAGCACGCCGTTCTGCCCCATCTTGGCGATGAATTCGGGCGAATGGATCGCGCCGAAATTCATCCCCGCGGCGCCGAGTGCGCCTGACAGCAGCACCGTGGCCCAGGCCGCAAGATGCGGCGTCAGTGCGAGGGCGATAGCGGGGGCGTGTTCGCGTGGTGTGGTCTCGAAGGCCTGCGCGCAGATCAGCATGCCGATATAGAGCAGGATCGGCGAGATCGCGACCACAGGAATGATCGCCAGCATCAGGGCAATGACGCCGAACCACGACAGCACGATCACCATCAGTCCGGTCGCTGCCGAATAGCCGATCCGGCCGCCCATCGCTTTCCAGCCGGGGTGGCCGATATAGACCGCATTGATGAAAGGGTTGCCCATCAGGCAGCCGATCAGCGAGACGACGCCGTCCGCGGTCAGTACGCGCGTGGTCGGATATTCGTCGCCGGCTGCTTCCGCGGACTCCACATTGTCCATCGCTTCCACCAGGTCGTAGATGCCATAGGGAATGGCGGTGACCAGGATGACGCCGAGGAACTGGAAGCCGGAGAACACGTGATCGAACGCGGGGATCGGCACCGAGAAACCGAAATTGCTGAAGGCCGCGGTGACACCGGCGACGCTGACGCCGCCGATGCCGATGCCGAGCAGGTTCGAACCCCAGGCGATCACCATGCCGACACCAATTGCGACAAGGCCTGCCGGGACGCCCTTGGGATATTTATAGCCGCCGAACCAGCTCAGCATGATGATGGCAAAACATGTGAGGCCGATCACCGGCGTCATGAACATTTCCAGCGCCGGGCGCATCGCGATGAAGGCGATGGAGACACCGGCCAGCGTACCGAGCAGCGCGGCGCGCGGCGTCACCTTGCGGATCCAGGGGGCGATGAAGCCGCCGATCATCAGGATGAAGCTCTGGAAGAACACCCAGACGAGGCCCGCCTCCCAGCCCTTGATGGGATCGCCTGTCGTGATCGAGATCGGCAGCATGATCACGAAAGTAACGATGAACATATGCGGCACGCTGATGCCCGAGGGCAGCGCGCAGACATCCGTGCGGCCGGTCTTCTGCGCCAGTTTGTAGGCGAGCCAGGCGTAATACATCGTCGACAGGCACATCATCAGGCCCATCGCCGGCAGGATGCGGCCGAACACGATGTTGTCAGGCATTTTCAGGACGAAACGCAGCAGGCCGGTCAGCACCAGCATGTTGACGAGGATGTTGGTGCCGAAGCCGAAAAATGCGTTCCAGTCGCCCGGCGTCCATAGAGCGGGCTTGAAGTCGGATTTGCCGGCAGAATCTTTAGAAAACGTCCCTGCGGTCGTGCTCATCGTGATGCTCCTGCTGCAAGTTTGTTGGAAGTCTCCGGTGTGTTCTCAGAAAGTGTCGTTTCAGAACGTGCGATGGCATCGAGAATGGCGGCGGAGTCGGCGACCCAGCCGAAGATGCCGCCCTGGGCCTTGATCATCTTCAGGCCCATCTCGTGAAATTCGGGGAAGTACGACGCGCATCCATCCGCGATGACGATGCAGCGATAACCGCGGTCGTTGGCTTCGCGCACGGTGGTGTTGACGCAGACTTCCGTGGTGACGCCGCAGACCAGCAGCGTGTCGATGTCGCGCGCCTTGAGGTCGGCACCGAGCGTCGTGGCGTAGAACGCGCCCTTGCCGGGCTTGTCGATGACGATCTCGCCTTCGACCGGATAGAGCGCGGGAATGATGTCGTGGCCGGCCTCGCCGCGAATGAGGATACGTCCCATCGGGCCGGGATCGCCGATCCGCAAGGAGGGCGCGCCCCGTTCGATCTTGGCGGGCGGCGCGTCGGACAGATCGGGCAGGTGTCCCTCGCGGGTGTGCACCACCATCATCCCCGTCTCGCGCGCGGCTTTCAGTACCGCAGCGATGGGAGCGACGGCGCGGGCGAGTTGCGACACGTCGTTGCCGAGCGTCTCACCGAAGCCGCCGGGCTCCATGAAGTCGCGTTGCATGTCGATGATGACGAGTGCTGTCGTGCCCCAGTCGACCGCGATCGGGCCGGGTTCGGCAAGGACCATCGTTGTATGCAGTGAGTCCGCCATCGCCGTTTACTCCCCGAGGCATGGATGTCTCGGAAGTTAACGAAGCAAGCGGCGTGCCATTGTGTACAACGACAACGGGCGGACCGTGTCGGAAATTATATTTATAGGAATCAGATAGTTATTTAAAAATAGCTTTGCGGCTTAAATTTCGTCCTCGGGCCACGAACTGGTTAATTGCCTAATTCATAGCCGAGGCTGATAGATCGGCAGCGCGTCATTGCAGCCCATGAAGGCCCGCAATGACGCGCCGCGCGAATGTCTTCAATCCCAGCCGTCGCCCTTGATGCCCGGATTCGCATAAACGATGCCGCCATCGACCGCGATAGTTGCGCCGACCACATAGTCGCCGGCGCGCGAGGCGAGATAGATCGCGGTGCCTGCCATGTCCTCGTCAGTGCCGATACGGCCGGCGGGCACGCGGGTCGCCACTTCATCGGCATTGTCGCGCGCGGCCTTGTTCATGTCCGACTGGAACGGACCCGGCGCGATGGCTGTGACGACGACGTGATCCTGGATCAGTCTCACGGCCATGCGGCGTGTCAGGTGGATCAGGCCGGATTTGCTCGCCGCATAGGAATAGGTCTCCATCGGATTGACGAAGATGCCGTCGATGGACGCGATATTGATCACCTTGGCGGGCTTGTCCGCGCTGGCTGCTGCACGCAGCGGTCCGGCCAGCGCCTTGGTCAGAAAGAACGGCGTCTTGACGTTCAGCGTCATCACCTTGTCCCAGCCGCTCTCCGGAAATTCGTCGAAGTCCGCGCCCCAGGCGGCGCCCGCATTGTTGACGAGAATGTCGAGCTTGGGTTCGCGCTTCTTGATTTCGGCAGCCAGCATCTCGATGCCGGCCATGGTCGAGATGTCGATCGGCAGTGCGATGCATTCACCGGCATATTGCGCGGAGAGTTCTTTCGCGGTGGCTTCGCACGGCCCGGCCTTGCGCGCGGTGATGTAGACCTTGGCTGCGCCCTGGCTGAGAAATCCCGCTGCGATCATCTTGCCGATGCCGCGCGAGCCGCCGGTGACGAGTGCAATGCGGCCATCGAGCGAAAACAGATTGGTGAACATGATGCCTCCCGTTTGTTTTGTCGTTGGGGCGATTGTGTGCGGCGGCGGGCAAGGGGAGTCAACAAGGCGAGTCAACAAGCGCTGCCGCAGTTGAGCGAGATCAAGGCCGGAACCGGCGGCCGGCGTAGGCTTCTCGCATTGGTTCGTCCAGCAAGCGGACCTCAACCCAACGGGAGAGAGCCATGAGAGCTCATCAAATTATGACCCGCAAGCTCGTCACCGTCTCGCCAGACGCGTCGATCAGCGAAGCTGCGAGGTTGATGATCGACTACCACGTCAGCGGATTGCCCGTGGTGGATGCGGCCGGCAAGCTGGTCGGCATTGTGACCGAGCGGGATTTCCTGCGTCGGCATGAGGTCGGCACGCAGCGCAAACGTCCGCGCTGGCTGGAATTCGTACGTGGCCCCAGCCGGCAGGCCGTCGACTATGTCCGCGAAGCCGGCCGCAAGGTGCACGAGATCATGACGCGTGATGTATGCACGGTCACCCCGGACATGGAGCTGTCGGATATCGTTGAGGTGATGGAGAAGTATCACGTCAAGCGTGTCCCGGTGCTGCAGGGTGGGGCGCTCGTCGGCATCGTCAGCCGGCAGAATTTCGTCGAGGCCATCGCCGATGTCCTGCACGACGTCTCCGATGTCGGGTCGAGTGATGCGTTGATCCGCCGCCGCATCGTCGCTGTGCTCAGGCATAACGAATGGACACCCGTCGGCCTCGGCGTCCGGGTGAAGGATGGCGTCGTGGACATCGACGGCGTCATCACGGACGAGAATGTCCGTCGGGCGATCGTTGTGGCCGCTGAAAATGTGGCTGGCGTAACCCGCGTCAACGAGCATCTGTGCTGGGTCGATCCGATGTCGGGCGTGTATTTTCCGCCGGACACCGATCTGCCGCGAAGGGCGGTCTGATCCGGTGTGGGACGCGAGGCTGCAGTTCGCCTGCAGCACACGATCAGACTAGCCGACGCCGCGGCGCTGGAAGCCGTTCCACATCGCGGTGGCTGCGCCGGAGGTCAGCACCGGCAGATAGCGGGTGTCCTGATAGTTGCCGTTCAGGGAGACCCTCGGCAGCGCTGTGAGCTGCGAGAAGTTGTCCGAGGCGATCACGCCGGGGCGGGTTGTCACGGCTGTCTCGAAGCCGGCGCTTTTCGCCAGTGCGAATTCCCGTGTGCCGGCGGAACAGCGGTCGCCATAGGGATAGGCCAGATGCACGGCCCGGCGCTGCAGAACGTTTTCGATATCGGTGCGGCTGGCTGACAGCTCATGCGCGGCCATCGCCTCGGTCTGTTTGGCGAGATTGCAGTGGCTCACGGTATGCGCGCCGATCGTCACCAGCGGATCGGCTGCGAAAGGTTTGAGTTCGTCCCACGACATGCACAGCTCACGGCTGACCGCGTCTTCGTCGATGCCATGCGCGGCGCAGAGCGCGCTGACCTCGCGGCGGATATCCGCTTCTTCCGGCAAGCCGCGCAGCCAGCCATGCAGGCGGTCGAACGCCATATCCTTGCCGGCGAGGGTCGATGTATCCAGGCGCACCATCTGTCCGTCGATCGGGGCCTCGATCACATCGGCTTTGGCGACGATGCGCTCCAGCGTCACCCACCACAGCCGGCCGGTACCGGAGGCGAAGTCGCTGGTGACATAGACCGTGAAGGGCGCGTCGAAATCCTGCATCGCGGGCAGGGCATGGTCGCGGTTGTCGCGATAGCCGTCATCGCAGGTGAAACAGGCGAAGCGGCGCGAGAAATCCTGCTCGGTCAGCCGCCGCCGCACTTCATCGGGGGTCACGATATCCACGTCGGTTGCGCGCAGATAAGCGAGGGTGGCGCGCAGGAAATCGGGCGTGATCTCGAGGTGGCGGTTGGGCTGGAACGGGCCGGCATGGGCAGGACGCACATGGTGCAGCATGAAAATGGTGCCCACGCCGCCGAAGATCGGTCGCAACACCCGGTGGGCCCCGCTGAAATACAGCGCATCCAGGCCAGCACGAATAATCGTGTTGCGAATCTGCTTCATCGTATGACCCAGCAATTGATGCTACCCACGGAAATGATCAGAAACGATTGAACAAAGCGTTATTCGAATACCCGCGGCGGCGCCAGAGGTTTGCCTTGATTTCAGTTTGACAGTCCCGCAAGGGTTTGTTTTCTCTCTGTTTCCAGACCCGCAGGACGTCGAATGCACGGATTTTACAGGTGGAGTGCCAAATGGTGGCCGGGGCTCATCCCGCTTGCCATCCTTTGGGCGGTTGCTGCCTGGGTTAGCACGATTCCGCTTGAAACGGATTTAACGGCGCGCAGCACTGCGGCGCTGAAAAACACCATCCTCGACAAAAGCCAGATCACGGTTGCCGGCCGTGACGTCACCTTTTCCGCGGAAGCCTTCTCCGAAGAGGGCCGGCGCAGCGCGGTCTCGTCGGTCGAGGCGTCGCCGGGCGTGCGCCTGGTCAATGACGAAACCCGTCTCGTCGCCGAGGCCAAGCCGTTCGTCTGGGTCGCGGAGCGCGACAATGTCCGTGTCACGCTGTGGGGAACCGCGCCATTGCCCGCCAGCAAGGCGCGAATTGTGGAAGCGGCCCGCGCCGCACTCAGCGGAACCGAGGTCTCCGACCGCATGGGCCTGAAGCGCGGCGCGCCGCCGCGGTTTGATGCCGCAGCTGTGCTGTTGCTTGATCAGGTCGCCAAGTTGAAGGAAGGCAAGGCGGTCATTTCGGATACCAATGTCAGCCTCTCCGGCATGGCGCGCGATCTCGGCGGTCGCGAAGCCGTCGCGGCGGCGCTGAAGAACCTGCCGGAAGGCTTCACCGTGGCGGCCAACGACATCAAGGCGCCGCCCTATGTGTTCCAGGCCAACAAGGATCCGGTGACGAACACGCTGACGCTGAGCGGCTATGTCCCGGACAACAACATCCACGCCGCGCTTGCGTCGGCTGCCGGACGCAAGTTCGGCAATGAGAAGATCGTCGACAACCTGAAGGCCAGCATCGGCGCGCCCGGTGGTTTTGCCGCGGCGGTGACAACGGCGCTCGGCGCGTTGTCGCGGCTGTCGACCGGCGCGCTGGTGGTGTCTGACCGCGAGGTGAAACTGTCGGGCGACGCACTCTATGAGGTCGCCGCCGACCAGATCCGCGCAAGTCTGGCGCGGGAGCTTCCGCAGGGCTGGCAGGCCAAGGCCGAAGTCTCGGTGAAGCCCGCCGCGGCACCGGTCGATGCCAGCGTGTGCCAGCAGCTGTTCGCGCAGAATCTGACCAAGGGCCGCATCCGGTTCGAGACGTCCAGCGCCAGCATCAATGTGGATTCCGCGGGGTTGCTCGACCGCCTCGTGGAAATCGCCATGCGCTGCCCCAATGTGAAGGTCGAGATCGCCGGTCACACCGACGGCGATGGCGACGCGGCGTTTAACCAGTCGCTGTCGGAGAAGCGCGCGGCTGCGGTCGAGGATTATCTGGTGAAGGCCGGCCTGCCGGCGGACCGTTTCTCGACCGTCGGCTACGGCAGCACACAGCCGATCGCCACCAACGAGACCGACGAAGGCAAGCTGCAGAATCGCCGGATCGAGTTCATCGTGAGGCAAGCGCCATGACCTATCTTGCCATGTTTCACTGGGGCTGGCTGCTTGGGGCGTTCCTGATCGGCTTCTGCACGGGCTGGATCGCCGTGGTCTATCGCGGGCGTCCGGTGTCGCGCGCATGGATCCAGCGCCTGTCGGTGATCGCCGTGGTCGTCGTCGGCATCGCGATTGCCAAAGTCGTGCCCGGCCGCTTCGGCTACTGGCTCGATCTCGGCCTCGCATTGTTGGCGTTCTATCTCGTCGGCTGCGCCATCGGCTCGTGGCTGCGCGATATTGTGGTGGTCAGGCAGCAGGCCCGCTCGACGTGAGGTCGGTGGTGCATGCCGCCGCCGTCTGTTTTATCAACGTCTCGCCGCCAAATCGGCGGCATGGGGTCACGAAAGCCTCATTGTGACGTGAGACGCGTCAGGATGTCGGCATTTTGCCGCAGCGAATGTGCCCGTGACGCTGGTGGTTTGTTCGGGGTGACCTAATATACTGATGTGGCTTGTTTTTATTCACAGCCGGCGAATTTCACTTTGCCGAAAAACGCGCTACGACGGTTGTGCCGAAGACAACGTGATGTGGCGGTTCCGCCAAGGTTAGTCAGACTTCCCTGGTCCAGATCTCCCTGGTCAAAGGATCGCATTCGAGGTTGAGATGCTGGAAGCAATACGCAGGGCGATTTCGTTTCTGCGCGAGAAGCAAATCCTGCACAAACTCGGTGTCTTGATTAGCGTCGCGGTGATCGGCGTCGCTTGCTACATGCTGTATCACAAGCTTCGCAACATCGACGCCGCCGCCGTCTTCCGGGCGATGACGGAGACCGAGCCCCGGCTGATCATGCTGTCCGCGCTGTCGGTCGCGGCCGGCTATTTCACGCTGACATTCTATGACTGGTTCGCGGTGCGCACGATCGGCCGCCGCGACGTGCCGTACCGGATCAATGCGCTGGCGGCTTTCACCAGCTATTCCATCGGCCACAATGTCGGCGCCAGCGTCTTCACCGGTGGTGCGGTGCGGTACCGGATCTATTCGGCCTGGGACCTCAGCGCGGTCGATGTCGCCAAGATCGTGTTTCTGGCCGGACTGACTTTCTGGCTCGGCAATCTCGCGGTGCTCGGCATGGGCATCGCCTATCATCCGGAAGCCGCCAGCGCGATCAACCAGGTGCCGCCCTGGCTGAACCGCATCCTGGCCTTTGTCATCCTCGCCGGCCTCGTCGGCTATGTGGTTTGGGTCTGGATGAAGCCGCGCAGCGTTGGCCGTGGCCCATGGTCGGTGGTGCTGCCCGGCGGCCCGCTGACCTTGCTGCAGATCACCATCGGTATCATCGATCTCAGCTTCTGTGCGCTGGCGATGTATATGCTGGTGCCCGCCGAGCCCGATGTCGGCTTCGTCGTGGTCGCGGTGGTGTTCGTCTCGGCTACCTTGCTGGGGTTCGCCAGCCATTCGCCGGGCGGACTTGGGGTGTTCGACGCCGCGATGCTGGTCGGCCTCGAAATGATGGATCAGGAAAAGCTGCTGGCTGGCATGTTGCTGTTCAGGGTGCTTTATTACCTCGCGCCATTCTTTATATCAGTCATGTTACTGACGCTTCGCGAGCTTATTGTTGGTTCGCGATCGAAAAAGCTGCAGGCGGTCGCAGCGGAGGCCAAGCCCGATGTCGGCCATCCGCTGAAGGAACACGGTCGCTCCGGCGCCTGACACACATTCGCATTCGCAGCAGGAAGATCCGGTTCAGATGGCCATTGAAGCTTCCCCATCGACCATGTTCTCGCCGTGGCCTGATCGGCTGCGGCATTCGGCGATCATTCTGCTGGCCGCTGGCCTGGCGCTGGCCGCACTGGTGTTTTTCGGCGAATTGTCGCCGCTGCGCGCAGGTATCGTGTTCGTCTGCATCGCCGGCGCGGCGCTGGTGCCGTGGCGGCTGCACGACGTGGTGACGGCGCGCGACGAGGCTTTGGCGGCCAATCCTGTCGAGGCGCCCGCGGTGCGGGCTATCATTGCCGGCATTCCCGATCCCGCCGTGCTGCTCGACCGCGCCGGTCGCGTCATCCATCTCAATGCCGCTGCCGCGCAGCTCGCGCCCGCCTTGCGCAAGAACGAACTCGCGCAATTCGCGCTGCGCTCGCCGGAGATCATCACCGCCCTGCGCGAGGCCATCGCCACCACCGAGCCGCGCCGCGCGACCTATCTCGATCACGTGCCTGTCGATCGCTGGATGGAGTTGATGATCACGCCGGTGCCGGTCCCGACGGCCTTTGGCGGCACTGACACCTGCATGCTGATGACCTTCCACGACCAGACGCCGCTGCGCCGTGTCGAGGAAATGCGTGCCGATTTCGTCGCCAATGCCAGCCACGAGCTGCGCACGCCGCTGGCGGCGCTGTCCGGCTTCATTGACACGCTGCAGGGACCGGCCAAGGACGACGCCAAGGCGCGCGAGCGCTTTCTCGGCATCATGCATGCGCAGGCGACCCGCATGGCACGGCTGATCGACGATCTGCTGTCGCTGTCGCGCGTCGAACTGTCAGCGCATGTGCGGCCGGATACGCTGGTCGATATTCTCCCCATCATCCGCCAGGTCGGCGACGGCCTGGAGCCGCTCGCCAATGAGCGCAACGTCAAGATCGAGATGGAGCTGCCGGAGACGCCGGTGTCCATCGCCGGCGATCGCGAGGAATTGCTGAGGCTGTTCGAGAACCTGATCGAGAACGCGCTGAAATACGGCGCGTCCGGCGGCAAGGTCGACGTGTCGCTGGTCACGGCATCGACGGCGGAAGGCGTGCCGGAAATCCGCGTTGCCGTGCGGGACTATGGCCCGGGCATCGCTCCCGAGCATCTGCCGCGCCTCACCGAACGTTTCTACCGGGTCGACGTGGGCGACAGCCGCGCGCAGGGCGGTACGGGCCTCGGCCTCTCGCTGGTGAAGCACATCCTGAACCGGCACCGCGGCCGGCTGCTGATCGAAAGCGTGCCGAAGAACGGCGCGACCTTCACCGCCGCCTTTCCGCAGGTGAAGACGCCGCCGGCGCCTCCCCCCTCCGCCGCGTCCTGACGCTCAAGCTCCCGTCGTCCTGGTTGCTGTGTCCCCCGTTACGAGCCGCCCTCGAGCGGTTTCGTATGGCTGCGCTTTGCCCGGACCGTCAAAAAAGCCCTGGCACGCGGTGCGTCATAGCGTCCGATCCAACCTCGATACCGTGCCCGCGACTGTCAGATGCGCGCATGCTGGCGGGACCGAATTCCGCCTGCTGAAACATATTGTTAACCCCTGTGACGGTCGATTTTTGACGGTATCGCATGGCCCATAAGGCACGGCATTTTTGGTGTCATTTGCACGGTAAAACTATCGGCAAGGACATAAAAACCGAGCATTTACAAATGCTTATCGCCGTCATCCAAGTGTCACGGAACTATCATAAAAGCACAATCGACCACCCCTAAACGGGCGGCGTGAGCACCACTTGGCGCATTCGGCGTTATCGCTCACCAGATGGAGATAACCATGAAATTCCTGAAAACGATCGTCGTCGCCGGCCTGGTGGCCGCCTCGACCTCGGCATTTGCCGCCGACATCACGGGCGCTGGAGCGACCTTCCCGTTCCCGGTCTATTCGAAGTGGGCCGACGCCTACAAGAAAGAGACCGGCAATGGTCTCAACTACCAGTCCATCGGTTCGGGCGCTGGCATCAAGCAGATCCAGGCCAAGACCGTGACCTTCGGCGCCACCGACGCGCCGCTCAAGGCTGAGCAGCTCGAGAAAGACGGCCTGGTTCAGTGGCCGATGGTGATGGGCGCGATCGTTCCTGTCGTGAATCTCGAAGGCATCGCATCGGGCGAGCTGGTTCTCTCCGGCGAAGTGCTCGGCGACATCTATCTCGGCAAAGTCACCAAGTGGGACGACGCTGCCATCGCCAAGCTGAACCCGAAGCTGAAGCTGCCGTCGGCCGCCATCACCGTTGTTCGTCGTTCGGACGGTTCGGGCACCACCTTCAACTTCACCGACTATCTGTCGAAGGCTTCGGCTGAGTGGAAGACCAAGGTCGGCACCGGTACCGCCGTCGAGTGGCCGGTTGGCGTTGGCGCCAAGGGCAACGAAGGCGTTGCTGGCAACGTCGGCCAGACCAAGAATGCCATCGGTTACGTGGAATATGCTTACGCCAAGCAGAACAAGCTGACCTATACCGGCATGATCAATAAGGCCGGCAAGACCGTGCAGCCGACCGTTGCAGCCTTCCAGGCCGCTGCGTCGAACGCCGATTGGGCCAAGGCTCCCGGCTACTACGTGATCCTCACCGACCAGCCGGGCGACGCTTCCTGGCCGATCACTGCCGCGACCTTCATCCTGATGCACAAGACCCCGGTCGATAAGGCTGCATCGGCTGAAGCCGTGAAGTTCTTCAAGTGGTCGTTCGAAAAGGGCGCCAAGATGGCTGAAGAGCTCGACTACATTCCGATGCCGGAACCCGTCGTCAAGCTGATCGAAAAGACCTGGTCGGCTGACATCAAGAGCTGATCTGGTACGGGCGGAGGAGAGGGGCATCTCTCCTCCGCCTATTTTTTTACCGAGCTGGATTTCTCTTCGCTGTTCGGACTTCGCGCCCTGACAGGCCCATCCAGGGCAGTGCGTTTTGGGTAATATAACAATACAGGGGACTGGCGTGGCAGACATGGCCGTACAGAGCTCACCGATGGACGCCACTGGACCTTATGACCGCGCAAAGGCGCTGAGCGCCTTCAAGGCCGGAGATCAGGCGTTCTATTGGATCACGCGCATCTCGGCGCTGTCCGTTCTGTTCATTCTCGGCGGCATCATCCTCTCGCTCATCGCCGGCGCATGGCCAGCGCTCCACGAATTCGGCTTCTCGTTCCTGACCACGCAGCGCTGGGCTCCGTCGGCTGATCCGCCGGTCCTTGGTGCGCTGGGCCCGATCTACGGCACCCTGATCACGTCGGTAATTGCCATGGCGATCGCGATTCCGGTCGGTCTCGGCATCGCGATCTTCCTCACCGAACTGTGCCCGCAATGGCTGCGTCGTCCCATCGGCATGGCGGTCGAACTGCTCGCGGGCATTCCGTCGATCATCTACGGCATGTGGGGCTTCTTCGTGCTCGGCCCGTTCCTGGCCAACCATTTCCAGCCGTTCCTGATCTCGACCTTCGAAGGCGTGCCTGTGCTCGGCACCATTTTCGCCGGTCCGCCGTCCTATCTCTCGCTGTTCAACGCCGCGCTGATCCTCGCCATCATGGTGCTGCCCTTCATCACCTCGATCTCGGTCGATGTGTTCAAGACGGTGCCACCGGTGCTCAAGGAAGCGGCCTACGGCGTCGGCTGCACCACCTGGGAAGTCGTTCGGAACGTCGTCATCCCCTACACCCGCGTTGGTGTGATCGGCGGCATCATGCTGGCGCTCGGCCGCGCACTCGGTGAGACGATGGCGGTGACCTTCATCATCGGCAACTCGTTCCGCATCACCGGTTCACTGTTCGGTCCAGGCACCACGATCTCGGCGGCGATCGCCTCGGAATTCGCGGAGAGCGACGGGTTGCATCAGTCCGGCCTCATCCTGCTCGGCCTGCTGCTGTTCGTGCTCACCTTCATGGTGCTTTCGGCCGCGCGTCTGATGCTGATGCGGCTTGAAAAGAAGGCGGGGAACTAAGTCATGAACCCGATTTACGCATCCCGCCGTCGCAACGACACGATTGTCCGCGGCCTCTGCATGGGTGCCGCCCTGTTCGGCGTCACCTGGCTCGCGCTGATCCTGTTCACGCTGTTCTATAACGGTCTCGCCGGCATCAGCCTGCAGATCTTCACCCAGAACACGCCGCCGCCCGGCTCCATGGAAGGCGGCCTGCTCAATGCCATCGTCGGTTCGGTCATCATGACTGTGATCGGCGTCGGCATCGGAGCGCCGCTCGGCCTGTTTGCTGGCACCTACCTCGCTGAATATGGCAAGCACGACAAGCTGACCTCGGTGATCCGCTTCATCAACGACGTGTTGTTGTCGGCCCCGTCCATCATCATCGGCCTTTTCGTCTATGGCGCGGTGGTGGTTCCGATGGGTGGCTTCTCGGCTCTCGCCGGTTCGCTGGCCCTCGCCGTGATCGTCATCCCTGTCGTGGTCCGTACCACCGAAGACATGCTCGGCCTCGTACCCAACCCGCTGCGTGAAGCGGCATCGGCGCTCGGCCTGCCGCGCTCCCTGGTCATCAAGCGGATCGCCTATCGTGCAGCCCGGGCCGGTCTGATCACCGGCGTGCTGCTGGCGACGGCGCGGGTCGCCGGTGAAACGGCGCCGCTGCTGTTCACCGCGCTGAGCAACCAGTTCTTCAGCCTCGATCTCACCAAGACGATGGCCAACCTGCCGGTGACCATCAACAACTTCGTGCAGAGCCCCTACGAATATTGGAAGCAGCTCGCCTGGAGCGGTGCCCTGATCATCACCTTGACCGTACTTGCCCTTAACATTGGCGCACGCATTCTCGGCGCCGAGAGGACAGCAAAATGAGTGAGCTTTCTGTGTCGTCTGGCGTTCCCTCCGTCTCGATGCCGCCGCCGGTCCTGCAGGGCGAGACCCGTCCCAAGGTCACCGTGCGCGACCTGAACTTCTATTACGGCGAACACCATGCCCTGAAGAAGATCAACCTGACGCTGATGGCGAACCGCGTGACCGCGTTCATCGGCCCGTCGGGCTGCGGCAAGTCCACGCTGCTGCGCATTTTCAACCGCATGTATGATCTGTATCCCGGCCAGCGCGCCGAAGGTCAGCTCATGCTCGATAACCAGAACATTCTGGATCCGAAGCTCGACCTCAACCTGCTGCGTGCCCGCGTCGGCATGGTATTTCAGAAGCCGACCCCGTTCCCGATGACGATTTACGAAAACATCGCCTTCGGTATCCGCCTCTATGAAAAGATCTCCAAGTCGGAGATGGACATCCGCGTCGAGAAGGCGCTTCGTGGCGGTGCGCTCTGGAACGAAGTCAAGGACAAGCTCAACGCGTCGGGCCTCAGCCTGTCGGGTGGTCAGCAACAGCGTCTGTGCATCGCGCGCACCATCGCGGTTCGGCCGGAAGTGATCCTGTTCGACGAGCCGTGCTCGGCGCTGGATCCCATCTCGACCGCGAAGATCGAGGAGCTGATCGACGAGTTGAAGGATCAGTACACGATCGCGATCGTGACCCATAACATGCAGCAAGCCGCCCGCGTCTCCGATACCACGGCCTTCATGTATCTCGGCGAACTGATCGAGTTCGATCAGACCAACAAGATCTTCACGTCGCCGACCGATCGCCGTACCCAGGATTACATCACCGGCCGCTTCGGCTGACGCGACATGTTCGCGGGAGGATTTAGAGATGGCTTTTGAACACACCACCAAGGCATTCGACGACGATCTGCAGGAGCTGACCCGTCTCGTTGCCGAGATGGGCGGCCTCGCTGAACGGCAGATCGTCGAATCCGTCGATGCGCTGATCCGCCGGGACGTCGCACTCGGCGCCCGCGTCGTCGCCGCCGATGCCGAGATCGACCAGTTGCAGCGCACGATCGAGGAACGTGCCGTGCTGACCATCGCCAAGCGCCAGCCCATGGCTGTCGACCTGCGCGAGATCGTCGGCGCGCTGCGCGTCGCCACCGATCTGGAGCGGATCGGCGATCTCTCCAAGAACATCGGCAAGCGCGTCAATGCACTCGACAGCGACTTCCACCCGCTGAAGCTGATCCGCGGTCTCGAGCACATGACCGACCTCGTGACCACCCAGGTCAAGTCGGTGCTCGACGCCTATGCCGCGCACGATCTGCCGGCAGCCATGACGGTGTGGAAGGGCGACGAGGAAATCGACGCCATCTGCACCTCGCTGTTCCGCGAACTCCTCACTTACATGATGGAAGATCCGCGCAACATCTCGTTCTGTATCCACCTGATGTTCTGCGCCAAGAACATCGAGCGGATCGGTGACCACGCCACCAATATCGCGGAAACCGTGTTCTACATGATCGAGGGTCAGCAGATGGTCGACAAGCGCCCGAAGGGCGACATGACCAACTTCGCGAATACGCCGACGGCCTGACGCATGATCCGGAAAAGGGGAAGCCGGTCTTCCGCCGGGTTCATGATCTGAGGCTTGTCGGACGTCACTGAGGGTATTGATCAATATGGCAATGAACGCGCGCATTTTAGTGGTTGAAGACGAGGAAGCACTCACGACGCTCCTGCGCTACAACCTCGATGCCGAGGGCTACGACGTTGAAACCGTAGCTCGCGGCGACGATGCCGACACCCGCTTGAAGGAGCGTGTACCGGATCTCGTGGTGCTCGACTGGATGCTGCCGGGTCTGTCCGGCATCGAACTGTGCCGCCGCTTGCGTGCGCGGCCCGAAACCAAGGCACTGCCGATCATCATGCTGACGGCGCGTGGCGAGGAGAGCGAGCGTGTTCGCGGTCTTGCCACCGGTGCCGACGACTACATCGTCAAGCCATTCTCGGTGCCGGAACTCCTGGCGCGTGTGAAGGGTCTGCTGCGGCGTGCCGCGCCGGAGCGTCTCGCCACCGTGCTCGCTTTCGGCGATATCGAACTCGACCGCGACAAGCGCCGCGTCGTGCGGTCCAGCCGTCCGATCGATCTCGGTCCGACCGAATATCGCCTGCTGGAGTTCTTCCTGGAACATCCGGGTCGCGTATTCAGCCGAGAGCAGTTGCTCGACAGCGTCTGGGGCCGTGACATCTATATCGATGAGCGCACTGTCGACGTGCATATCGGTCGCCTGCGCAAGCTGCTCAATCCCGCCGGTGAGCCGGATCCGATCCGAACCGTGCGCGGTGCCGGCTACGCACTGGATGACCGCTTCGACAAGGCGGCGGAGTAGGTCTCTCTTCCTTCTCCCCGCCCGGCGAAGCGAGGCTTCGCTAGGCGGGGTGAGGCAAGCAAGTGCCAACGAAAAATGCCCGGCATCGCTGCCGGGCATTTTCATTTGGCTTGATACGTCCGGTTCAGCGCGTCGGCTTCGGCACGGCGCGACGGCGGTCACTGGCCGGCTGATAGGCGATGCGCGAGTGATGTGCGCAATAGGGAGCGCCGGCCAGCGCCTTGCCGCCGCAGAAGTAGAATTCGGGGCTCGACGGATCGCCGATCGGCCAATGGCAGGTGGCTTCGTTGAGTTCGACCAGCGACAGGCGCTGGCTGATCGGCACGATATTGTCATAGGCGATCGGGTCGGGCTCGGCCTCGACTTCGTAATTATGGGCCAATGCCGTGTTGCCGCGGGCCATCGGGCGGGCGACACGCACCATCTGCTGTGCCGGGCGCGCCTTGCGCTGCCGCGGAGCTGCCGAGGAGGGGCTCTTGGCGCGGCCGGACAGGCCGAGGCGGTGAACCTTGCCGATGACAGCGTTGCGGGTCACGTTACCGAGTTCCGCAGCAATCTGGCTGGCGGAGAGGCCGCCTTCCCAGAGTTTCTTCAACTGTTCGACGCGATCGTCGGTCCATGTCATTACCGTCATCGCCATTTTCCCTTCGTGAGCGCCAGCCTGACCGGGCAGCGCTGCGAGTTGAGACTTCAAAAATCCCTGCGGTCAGAATCCTTTAGCGCTCACCGGGCGCGAATTTCGCGTCCGGCTTTTACGCCGCACTGGATGTGTCAAAAGGATCTACCGCCGCACGAGATGTCGTATCCGACGAGGCAAAAGCTACAATATGCCGTGACTCACGCGCAAGAGTCGGGCATGCCGCGTCCACATGCTTCTGCAAACAAAGCAGCAAAATCGGCTTTTTCTGCGACTCCGTGTGACTCGAAAGCCGCAGTGCGCGGTTGACAGTCCTCGCAGCACACCTAGAATAATGCCCACGTGCCGCCCGAGAAGGGCGGCACGTTTCGTTTCTAGGGTCCGTTGTTCGATTTCGCACAGTTGTCATCGACGCGGACGCAGTCTTTTCGATCGGATCGGTTATGACCAACAACGCAACGTCCTCGCCCCTCTCTCAGGCTCACTTGCTGCCTGTTTTCGCGCGTGCGGATGTCGCTTTCGAGCGCGGTGAAGGCGCCTGGCTGATTGGAACCGATGGCGAGCGCTATCTCGATTTTACCAGCGGCGTTGCTGTCAACGCTCTCGGTCATGCCCATCCGCATATGGTTGCCGCGTTGCAGGAGCAGGCCACCAAGCTCTGGCACATGTCGAACCTGTTCAAGAGCCCGGACGGTGAACGCCTCGCCGCCAGGCTGTGCGAACAAAGCTTTGCCGACTTCGTGTTCTTCGCCAATTCGGGCGCGGAAGCGATGGAATGCGCGATCAAGGTGACCCGGCACTATCATTTCTCCAAGGGCCATCCCGAGCGCACCCGCATCATCACCTTTGAAGGCGCGTTCCATGGCCGGACGCTTGGCACGCTGGCTGCGACTGGCGCCGCCAAATATCTCGAAGGCTATGGTGCGCCGCTCGACGGTTTCGACCAGGTGCCGCTTGGCGATATCGAAGCGGTGAAGAAGGCGATCGGTCCGAACACCGCCGGCATTCTTATCGAGCCGCTGCAGGGCGAGGGCGGCGTGCGTGCGCCGAGCAACGCGTTCTTCGGCGCGCTGCGCGAACTCTGCGACAAGAACGGCATCCTGCTGATCTTCGACGAAGTGCAGACCGGCATGGGCCGCACCGGCGAACTGTTCGCCTATCAGCGTATCGGTGTGACGCCGGATGTCATGTCGCTCGCAAAAGCGCTCGGCGGCGGTTTCCCGATCGGCGCGTGCCTCGTCACGGCGGAAGCGGCTGAAGGCATGGCGCCCGGCTCCCATGGTTCGACCTTTGGCGGCAATCCGCTGGCGGTGGCCGCGGCGAATTCCGTGCTCGATATCATGCTGAAGCCCGGCTTCTTCGACCATGTGAAGAAGATGTCGTTGCTGCTGAAACAGAAACTCGCGGGCGTGGTCGACAGCCATCCGGACGTGCTCAGCGAAGTGCGCGGCGAAGGTCTGCTGATCGGCCTCAAGGCGGTGGTGCCGGCGGGCGATCTCGTGGCCGCATTGCGCGATGCGAAGCTGCTGACCGTCGGCGCCGGCGACAATGTCGTGCGCTTCCTGCCGCCGCTGATCGTCAGCGAGTCCGAGATCGAGCAGGCCGTGCAGCGGCTGGAGCAGGCCTGCGTGGCCCTCGGCTCATCCGCCAGGACATCTGCAAAGACGCAGGGAGCCGTGTGATGAGCACGTCACCGCGGCATTTCCTCGATCTCACGGCCGTACCGGCCGCCGAGTTGCGCAACATCATGAATGCAGCAGCCGCCATGAAGGCGAGGCTGAAGGGCCGGGACGGCTCCAATGCCGAGCCCGATCGTCCGCTCAAGAACAAGACGCTGGCGATGATCTTCGAGAAGCCCTCGACGCGCACCCGCGTATCGTTCGAAGTGGGCATGCGTCAGCTCGGCGGCGAGGTCGTGATGCTCACCGGCGCCGAAATGCAGCTCGGTCGCGGCGAGACCATTGCCGATACCGCGCGCGTGCTGTCGCGCTTCGTCGACATCATCATGATCCGCATTCTCAATCATGACTCGCTGATGGAACTCGCGGAAAATGCGACGGTGCCGGTCATCAACGGCCTGACGCGCTTCTCGCATCCCTGCCAGGTGATGGCGGATGTGATGACCTATGAGGAGCATCGCGGCCCGATCAAGGGGCGCACCGTGGCCTGGACCGGCGATGACAACAATGTGCTGATGTCGTGGGCCCATGCGGCCGAGCGCTTCCAGTTCAAGCTCAACATCGCGACGCCGCCGCAACTGTCGCCGAAGAAGCCGTTCAAGGACTGGGTCAAGGCGACCAATGCGCCGATCACGTTCAGCGACGATCCCGATGCGATGGTGAAGGGTGTCGATTGCGTCGTCACCGACACCTGGGTGTCGATGGGCGACAAGGACGGCGAGACCCGCCACAACCTGCTGAAACCCTATCAGGTCAATGCGCGCCTGATGTCGCTGGCCAAACCCGATGCACTGTTCATGCATTGCCTGCCCGCCCATCGCGGCGACGAAGTCACCGACGAGGTGATCGACGGACCGCAATCGGTGGTGTTCGACGAGGCCGAAAACCGTCTGCATGCGCAGAAGGGAATTCTGGCCTGGTGCCTGCGCGCGGTGGCGTGAGGCGTATCGAATTTATCGCCCAATACCTCCGTCATGCCCGGCCCTGTGCCGGGCATCCCCGTCTTGGTACCTTGCAAAGGCGTGGATGGCCGGGACAGGCCCGGCCAAGACGAGCAGCTATTTCCCGGTTCCCTGCACCTTTCACTTGCGGCCCTCCGACCCCAAATAGAGCGCCATGACCCCATCAGATCCAAATCTTGAGCCCGACGCCCCCATTCGCGCGCCGTCTTCCGTTCCGGTCGATGACGCAGTGCTGCCTTTCGAGGTCGCGCCGCTCGATCTGCGCGGGCGGCTGACCCGGCTTGGCCCCGCGCTCGATGAGCTGCTCGCCAAGCATGATTATCCCGCGCCGGTGGCCAAGCTGCTCGGCGAGGCGATCGTGCTCACGACACTGCTTGGCTCGGCGCTGAAATTCGACGGCCGTTTCATCCTGCAGACCCAGACCGACGGTCCGGTGTCGCTGATGATCGTCGACTTCCGCGCCCCGGATAAAATGCGCGCCTATGCGCGGTTCGATGCCGAGCGCCTGCTGCCCGGTCTCGGCACCGCGGCACTGCTCGGCAAGGGCCATCTGGCGATGACCGTCGATCAGGGCCCTGACATGAGCCGTTATCAGGGTATGGTCGCGCTGGACGGCGGTACGCTGGAAGATGCCGCGCATGAATACTTCCTGCGTTCCGAGCAGATCCCCACCAAGGTGCGTCTCGCCGTGGGCGAGGAGTGGCGCAGCGGTGAGGAGGGTGGCCCGAAACATCGCTGGCGCGCCGGCGGCATGCTGCTGCAGTTCCTGCCCAAGGCGCCGGAGCGCGTGCAGCGCGATCTCCATGCCGGCGACGTGCCGGACGGCGTGAGCGCCGATGCCGTGCCGGAAGATGACGCCTGGGTCGAAGGTCAGTCGCTGATCGGGACGGTCGAGGATGTGGAACTGATCGATCCCGATCTGTCCGG
This sequence comes from Tardiphaga sp., assembly GCF_041424195.1. Lineage (NCBI taxonomy): Bacteria > Pseudomonadati > Pseudomonadota > Alphaproteobacteria > Hyphomicrobiales > Nitrobacteraceae > Tardiphaga > Tardiphaga sp. The sequence continues at coordinate 86,009 of NZ_JBGMOE010000090.1, forward strand.
CGAACGGCTGCTGTATCGCCTGTTTCACGAGCGCGGAGTTCGCGTGTTCGCGCCCTCGCCGCTGCGCGCGGAGTGTTCCTGCTCGCGCGATGCCGTGTCCGGCATGCTCAAGAGCTTCGAGCCGCAGGACCGCGCCGACATGGTCAAGGACGACAAGGTCGTCGTGACCTGCGAATTCTGTTCGTCGGTCTACGAGTTCACACCGCAGGAAGCGGGCGTGGAATAGGGCGCCTACCCGCGTCACGCCCGCTGTCATTCCCAGCCACTTCGCTTGGCAAGCTCGTCATTCCGGGTTCGCGATACGCCGCCCCGGAATGACGCGTGTGGGTCTGGAAGATGTCAAACATTTTTTCCTATTCGTATTGACAACATCCCCATCTTGATTATTTTCCCCATCGTCCTGCCCCATCGAGAGGGGCGATCGCGATCGTCACGATTGCGGGGCGGGATGCGGTGGACGCCGGAGATGCGGCGTCACGGGATGTGTGGGTACCGGCTGTCTGCGGGCAGGCCGCATCGCCTGTGGTCAGGATACCACTGGGACAGGCGGGACGGTTTGCTG